>JAGMDR010000375.1 GCA_023128595.1 Planctomycetota bacterium
CCGGCTCCTGCAGCCGAGAGTCCTATTTTACGAATTCGATGCTCAACGGATAACTGTAGTCGCGACCATTGTTGGCCCTGATGGCGGCAATAAGCGTAAAGACGACATCCAGAACAGCAACAACCGGCAGCAGGAAAATGCCAATAACTGTAACACAAAGGCCCGCCGCATATATCAGCATCGAAAGCTGAAAGTTGAACGCCCGCTTGCCGTGCGCATCGATGTACGGATGGTCGTCCTTCTTGATCTGCCAGATAATCAACGTGCCGATCACCCCGCCTACGACCGGTGCTATCCAGCACACCATCCAGGCCAACCCGGCCAGATGACAGAGCATGGCCCACTGACGGGTCTCCCTGCTGACTTCTTCAGCTTGATCTTCCGCGGGCGATGCGGTTGACTCATCGCTGGTGTATTCTTCCGCCTCTTCCGGGGGTTTCTCCTTCTTCGCCATTGTCAAATACCTTTCAATAAAGTTTTCTTTGACCTGACACGACTTCCCTTTTAGCAAAGGCCGGACGAGCCGTCAATAGCAAAATCCCTACGCTGCGGCTCGATTGTGCCCGCCTTATCGATGCTTCACCGACGCGGGCCCGCACTGCTGACGTCGATTGGCTTTATGCCGAGGCTGGCCGCCGGCGAGCCCGGAGCGAATCTGACCACCCCCTTGCCGAACTCGATAAGAAGCGGATCGGCGAACACATTTCCAGCGTCCGGCTCTAATTCGGAAGTCCCTTTCTTGCTGTACCTATCGAGCTTGTTACCCTCGACGTTGCCTGCCTGGCTGAACAGGCAATTATTCTTCCACGTCGTAATTGCATCAGGATTATCAAAAACGATCTTGCCTTGCGCGACAAGGACGTTTCTCTCGAAAGTGTAGCCCGACGACCTGGGGAATGTGAGTCTTGTATCTCCGTCACTGATAAAAACATTGTTACGGATGGTGTTATTCTTGGCCATGTGGTTGTGCGACGGGCGAACGATACCGACCGACAGATTGCCCTCGACAAGACAATTCTCCGACCGCTCATCCAGGTAATAGGCCGATGCGCCGTAGCCGCCGGTATCGACTATGTCGCGGATGAAGTTGCCGCGAAGCACCAGGTTCTTGCCGGCGAAGCAATAAATCCCGCCGCCGTCGTGCAGCTCCAACATAGCGCGATAGATCAGATTGTGCTCGATGCGGTTATTCTCTCCTCCGCAATTGATGGCCGTGTAGGGCGCATCGTGGATTTCATTATGACTGTATTGGCTATCTTTGCCGCCGCCCTGCAGCGCAAGTGCGCTCGGATAGGTAAGACCGATGTCGTGGATGTGATTGTCGCTGACAACGACCGCCGTCCCGCTGCACTTGATCCCGCAGGCGCCGGTGTGGTGGACGTGACATCTCTCGACGACAACGCGCGTGCCCGAGGCCTTGACGCCTTGGCCGCCGACGTTGAGGATCTCAAGGTCAACCAGTTGACAGTTCTTATCAGAGGAAACCGAGATCGCTCCATCGAACCTGCCTGCGCCGAAGCCGCCGGCCTTGAGCGGCGTGGTCGTCACCGAGAGCGTCAGACCCCTGATCGTAATGTCACTGCCACTCTGAATCTTGATGATCGATTCGATGACCGGGGCGAAAACCTCCGCCTCGCTCATATCCTCGCCGGGCAACGGCCAATAAACAACCTTGCCTGCCGTGCGGTCGAGATACCACCGGCCGGCCTCCGTCATCCCCTGCCGGACGTTCCAGACGACGTACTTCTTGACGCCGAATGCGCCGGGTGGATGCCCCGTGGGACTGGAGAAGGTCAGAGTGTTGGATTTCGTGTCCATACCCGCCAGGCCGATGAGCGACTCGTCCCACATGTGATAGACAGTGATTTCCGCATTGTTGACGTCGAGCCAATCACCGAGGTCCTCAGGCCGGTACTTCAGCGTGGTCAGCTCCTCGTTCGTGGGTTTGCGCTTCCATCCGCCGCCGGTCGATGTCATCCAGGGGACATTGAAGGAGCTTTCGTGCCTGAAGGCGCCCTCTTGGGGCAGGCGGGCGCGCCGGCAGTAGCGGCCATTCACCACGAGTGCCCGGAAGTCCCACTTTCGGTCTTTAACGCCAGCCAAGGCAGCCGAGTAGAACTTCGCCCCGTCCTTCTTCCAGCCGACGACCTTCCGACCGCCAATAAGATGGACCTTCGCACCCGGTGCCGCCTCTATGGCAAGCCCGGTGTCTTTGTCGGTCAGCACGACCGGTTTATCGAGAAAGTACCGCCCGGCCTGGACGACTATCCTGCGCCACCGTGTACCGAGCTTTCGGGCCGCTTCGCAGGCGGCGCCGAGCGTGGCAAACGGCCCGTCCGTGCCCTCGGCGTTGGGCGTGGGCGCCCGGCCGGACCAGGAATCGCTGCCGTTCGGGCCGACAAAGTAGTCCGCGGATTCGCCACTACCACCCTGAGCAGCAAAAACAGACGACAAACCAATTTGTCCCGCAAGAACCATCACCAAAACGCAGCTTCTCCAGTGTCGAATCTCTTCCATTTTAGCTCCTATGCCGGTTTATCAGACTGATTAAAAAGTGGGCGACAAGCCGATATTACTTTTAGCAAAAGGGGCGCAAACTGTGAAGAACAAAATTCGGCCGCAGCTACTGAGACGATTGAAAAACGATCTTGCCCGAATCGCCGGGCGCCGCCAAAATATTGAGCGGACGAGCTAAGCTCTGCTTCGCTTCGGCTGTTGAGCAATTGGGGTCGATTATGGATGTGATGGCAAGTGCGGATGTGTCGGAGAATGTAAATCTCGCTTTGCTGCTTACGTTAGTCGCGGGACTTTCGACGGGAATAGGCAGCGGCATCGCGTATTTCATCAAAAAGCCGAAGATAGTCTATCTGTCCTTCTCGCTGGGCCTCTCGGCCGGGGTGATGATTTACATATCGTTTATGGAGCTGCTGCCCGGCGCAATTGATGACCTCGGCAAGGTTTGCGGTGAGTTTTTGGCCAAGGTCTGGGCGCTCGCCGCATTCTTTATCGGCATAGCAGTTATGGCCGTGATAGATTTGCTCGTGCCGGAGCAGGAAAATCCCCACGAGTACGCAGGACTCGACGAGCCAACCGCCCGACCGGCCGGCAGTAAGCTGATGCGGACAGGCCTGATGACTGCATTAGCCATCGCCATCCACAACTTCCCCGAGGGCCTGGCCACCTTCGCAGCCGCACTCGGCGACCTCAAGCTCGGCGTATTCATCGCTATCGCAATCGCAATTCACAACATCCCCGAGGGAATCGCCGTCTCCGTGCCGATCTTCTTCGCCACCAACAACAAGAACAAGGCCTTCTTCTATTCCTTCCTCTCGGGGCTCTCGGAACCGGTCGGGGCAATTATAGGCTATCTCATACTAATGCCCTTCCTGACGCCCACCCTGCTCGCAGCGCTGCTGGCCTTTATCGCGGGAGTGATGATATACATCTCCCTCGACGAGCTGCTCCCAATGGCCCACCGCTACGGCCACGGACACCTCGTCATCGGAGGAATAGTAGCAGGAATGCTAATAATGGCCATAAGCCTGCTGATGCTGTAACCTACCCTCAACTCGAAGTGCTCCAAACACGCGTGTCAATTACTCGAATCAATCGCTCTGAGCAGGTGACTCACTAACCTGTACACTTCCGTCGAGGAATTAGCATCGGCGGTACTCGCAATATCGCCATGGTCAGTCTCCCGCACCAACCTTGCGTTATCAATCGCGTCCGCCGTGAGATTAGAGATCCGCGCATATAGCTGCTCGTCATTCTTGCGATAGTCCTGCCTGCAAAGGCGGCACCAATGAGGGTTGAGCCGCCGTATGACAGAATCGCACCCATTGTGCACTCTGGACTCCCTCACAAAATGGGCCAGCAACCAGACCTCAAAACACGGGTTAGATAGACAAAGCGTAATACCATTGCGTTGAGCCTCTATCGCAGTTCGTTCCAGGGACTCGCGCTTACCGGGTCCTTCAACATCAAGCACACACCACACCTCGTCGTAATACTCCCCACGATTCTCAGCCTGCTCTTTGTAACGCAGGGCCTCTGCAAGTACGGCTTCAGGCGACCTCCCATGTTCTTTCTTCACCGTCACGGAGAACCGCTCGCTCACGGTGCTTTCCAGCCTAAACTCCCGGAAGAGTTCGGCTCAGTCTGCCGGCCCTCGCCGACGATTAGAACGGTCCTCTTGATCGGCCGCGTTCTTCGCATTCGCGTTGGCCCACCGACTCCGGCCCTATCGCGAAAGCGCTATGGGCGCAAAATGCGGTTGGATTGTAAATATTCGTCCAACCCGTTACTAGCGCTATATTTTTTTTGTCATTTCTAAAGATT
>JAGMDR010000376.1 GCA_023128595.1 Planctomycetota bacterium
GGGACGCCGTGAATTCCTCAAGAGGTGTGGGCTGGGCGCGGCGTGCGTGTCGACGTGGGGATTTGCGGCGAATCAACGTTTGTTTGGAAGCGGACGCCGGAAGCGGCCTAACATCGTTTTTATTTTCAGCGATCAGCAGCGGTGGGATACGGTGGGATGTTACGGCTCGCCTTTGTTCGAGAAGCTCACGGTGAACCTGGATCGGCTTGCCCGCAAGGGTGTGCGTTTTGAGAATTCGTTTACGTGTCAACCGGTTTGTGGGCCCGCCAGGTCGTCTCTGCAAACGGGCAAGTGGGCAACGGAGACGGGCTGCTATCGTAACGGGATAGCGCTGCCGGGGGATGAAAAAACGATTGCTCATTGGCTGGGCGAAGCGGGTTACGAAGTAGGTTACTTGGGCAAGTGGCACCTGGCATCGACGTCTGGTGTTGCTGGTCACAATGTCGATTACCGGACAAAGGCGATTCCTTCGGAGCGCCGCGGCGGTTACCGGGATTTTTGGCTGGCAGCCGACGTTTTGGAATTCACCTCGCACAGCTACGACGGGCACATGTTTGACGGCCGGGGCGCGTTCTTTTCGGTTTTTGATTTCCAAGTCCTTGTTGCTTACGCTATCATACCTGTGAAAGCCTATGGATACTATGCTCTATATCACTGCGTGCCTGCTGTTTCTGATATCCATCACCGGATATATCATCGTAAGGCTGCGCCTGCGGCCCAAGGACGACCCGGAGCTGGAGGACTATTATTATGAGTTCGAGGAGCAGCACCCTGCTTACGCAAGGTATTTGAAATGGTCGAGAATTACGTTTACCGGTGCGGTTATCGGAGCGCTGCTGCTGTTTCTGGCGCTTGTATTTTGAACGAAATCGGCCTGTTCGCATTCTAACGAGACTTTTGCAAAACTCCTCTTCTGAACTAAACCGCCGGCCTGCTGCCTGTCGAAAAACAGCTTGAAACAGGACTGTGCAAATTGTATCATTGTATGGTTAGAAAGAACATTGGCAGCAGAACTCAAGGAGTCAAAGTTATGGAGCAGAAAGAACAAAGAGGCAACTGGAGTATTAACTTTAGCAGTATGGCCATCGGGTTTTTGCTGGCACTTTGCCTGGCACTGGCTTTGGGCGCGGCAACCGACGGCGAATCGGACGGTCCATACCGATGCTCGGCCGGCAGCGACATGGCCGTTTATGTAATCGACACCCAAACGGGCCACACCTGGAGACTCAGCAGAGGCGATAACATCGACTTTGGAACACCGTTCGACCGTAAGTCCGTCCGGAAAAGTGTAACAGCTATGGTAGAGTAAACATTCGCAAGAGCGAAAATCGCAAACCGGTTACTGGAATTTGGAAGCTGCAAATTGAGAGTGCTTGGAATTTCCACCAGTCCGAGGCTTGAGGGCAATAGCGACCTGCTCCTGCGCCGAGCGCTTGGGGGCGCCGAGTCTGCCGGCACACGGGTCGAATACGTTCGCCTCGGCGACTTTAAGATCGCGCCGTGTATCGAGTGCAACGCCTGCTACACCACCGGCGTCTGCACGGTCAAGGATGACTACCAGGGGCTCCTGCAAAGGATGCTCGACGCGGACCGGCTGATCTTCGCTACTCCGGTATTCTTTATGAGCGTCTGCGCCCAGGCGAAAACGCTCATCGACCGCGGCCAGTGCCTCTGGGCGCACAAGTACATATTGAAAAGACCACCCATCGCCGGTCGAGCCGACCGCCGGGCAATGGTCATCGCGGCAGGCGGCTCAAAAGGCACAAAGCAGTTCGAGAGTATTCGGCTGACAATGAAGGTCTATTTTGATGCGCTGGATGTCTGCTATGCGGCCAATTTATTTGTCAACCAGGTTGACGAGGCCGGTGAAATCGAGAAACACGCATCTGCAATGAACGAAGCCTTTCGCCTCGGCGACGAGCTGGCCTGCAGCGACTCTGACCCGCCGAAAAAACCCGTAACTGTCGAGCTGTTCTGACCCGCTGCCCCGGCTGTGTCCTGCAAAGAACCCGCCGTGAAAGTTGTCAGTCGGAACCTTCCGCCAATCCTCGGTACTTCTCTTCGCTGCGGCGCAGGGCTTCGAGGGCACGTTTGCGCTCGGTGATATCCAGCCTGATTTCTACCCCGCCGATGATATTGCCTTTCTCATCCCGGACCGCCGAGCCCTGTATGAACAACGCTCTGCCATCGGGCATCCATTTCTCCGCTTCGTGTGCTCGACCGGTTTCCATCGCTTTGGCAACGGGACAGTCGGCACAAGGTTCTTCTCGCCCGGCCAACACCTGATAACAAGGCTGCCGCACCAATTCCTCACGGGTCATTCCGACCGATTCACATGTCGGGCGGTTCGCCCAGAGGATTCTCATTTCTCGATCTCGATATACTACCTGCTCAGCGAGACTGTCCAGAATCGTCTCTTTGTCACGCTCGGCCCTTCTTAGCGCCTCCTCCGCCTGTTTACGGGCACTGACGTCGTGAATACTCTGGCGATGTCCCAAAGAGACGTGGTGCTCATCATATATCGGCTGCCACGACATTTCGACCCAGATTACTTTGCCTTCCCTACGGCGCAGGCGGAACTGCACATCGTTGCCACTGCTTCCCTTCAAGGCCGACCTGAAAGCCCTGCCCATCCTGTCACGATCTTCTTCGTAAACGATTGGCATCGGGTAATCCGGCATGGCGATTAACTCTTTTATAGTGTAGCCGGTAACTCGATGCACGGCCGGATTCGTCCACAGAGGCCGACCGCCCGGACTGATCCAAACCTCCCAGAAATAAGTGTAGTTCGCAATCGCCCGGAAGCAGTGCTCGCTCATGCGCTGTGCCAGCTCCGTTCGCTTGTTCTTCGTAACGTCATCGTAAACGGCTATTATCTCACCGGACGGCAGCTTATATATATAGTTCTCGCGCCAACCGGCAATCCTTTGGTCCTTATACGTAGAGACAGGATGATGCTCCGGCGTACCTGTTCTCCAAACTCGCTGAAAAACATCGAAAAGACCAAAATCCTTCACGCCGGGAAATACGTCAAGCACACTCCTGCCTATCAACTCTTCCTTCTTGATCTGTTCAATCTCCTCAGCGGCACGGTTGAAATCCGTGAAAATGAAATCTTGGCCGTTGTCCCTCGCTTCATACACCGCCACTCCGCTGGTGACGTTGTCAAACAGGACTTTGAATTTGGCCTCGCATAGCTCGAGCTTGTCTTCCGGATGCCGGCGCTTAAGTGAGGGCTTTCTCGATTTCTTGCTCGGCTTTTTCATATTTCAACCTCCGCCCGAGACACTGCCCATTCAGGCACGCGTGCGCCGAATACCACACAATATGCCCTCGCACGGGCAAATCCGGGCCTTCTTGTCGCATTGGGGGTATGGTACTACAAATCCGCCACAGGGGGAAGCGTTCTCATATATACATCTCCATTTGTCTTGTAAACACAATCGCGAAGTAATCAAATCGAGGCAGCCCGGCATTCTTAGAACTGCCCCTTGAACTGGTGTGCGTTTTCGGCGGTAATTGGCGGGCAGTCAATCGGATAAGATTTTTCAAGTTTTTCATCTTTTAGATACCTGACCGCCAGGCGAATCGCGCTTCGTCCCTCTTCTTCGGGCCGCTGATAGCTTGTCCCGGTTACTACTTTCTTTTTGATTTCCTCGATCATCCGCCGGCTGCCGCCCATGCCGACTATTTTGATGTCGTTTCGTCCGGCGTTTCTGGCGACCTCGCCCGCGGCTATGGCAAAGACGTCGCCGTGGGCATAGACTCCGGCCAGGTCGGGGTACTTTTGCAGCAGTGTCTGCATCTCGGTCTTTACGGTTGTGATCTCGCCCTTGTGGGGGATGCGCGCCACCGGCTTGATATCGGGATGACCTTTGAGCACATCACGCAGGGCCTTGCTGCGTGCGACCTCCGGTCCGGTACCGAGGTGCTGATGAAACTCGACGATTTGTCCTTCGCCGCCCATTGCCTCGGCCAGTATCTCGGCCGAGACCACCGCGCCGGCATAGGTATCGGTGCCGGTGTAGCAGACATATTCGCAGCCGGCGCCGATTTGGCGGTTGACGATGATTACGGGGATGTCGGCCCGGTTGAGTATCTGCACGCCCCGCACAAGCGGCCTTTCCTTCATCGGGACCAGGCAGACCAGATCAACCTGCCTGGCAATCATATCACTGATCTGCTGTATCTGGAGAACGGGGTCTTCCTTGGCGTTGAGGATTGTGACTTCGACGCCGAGCTTACGCGCTTCGTCCTTCGCCCCCAACCGCATGTTCTGCCAGTATGGATGGTCGAGGGTCATCAAGAAGCCTATCTGATACGTCTTCTCGCCGCCGCTCTCGGCGCCGCGCTGCCTGCAACCATTGGCAGCCAGCAAACAGGTGGCGGCCGCTGCAATCGCCAGGACTTTTCTGAAAGATTCAACAAGAGTCATTGGCTTTCTTCTCCATTTGAGCAAATCGTGTGCAATCATGAGCATCACCATCGACTTCGCCGTTTTGCCAGGACATCTATACTTACGACGACTACTATTATCAGTCCGGTGACAACGGGGCGATATTCGGCACCTACGTTAAACTGGGTCAACAGATTATCAATAAGGCGAAGGAGCATCAGCCCGATGAGGGTCGAGCCGAGGCCTCCGCTGCCGCCGCCCAGAGGCGTTCCACCGACGATCACGGCGGCGATGACCTCCAGTTCCTTGCCTTTCTGGGTCTCGGCCCCTGCGGTCTTGGTCCAGGCGACAATAAGTGCCGCGGCAATCGCGCAAGTCAGGCCGCAGAGGATGTACGTAGCCGCTTTTATTCGACGGGTGTTGACGCCGGCCAACCACGCAGCCTCTTCGTTGCCCCCGATGGCATAGACATAATGCCCGAAACGAGTAAAACGCAGCAGGTAAATGCCCACAACGAACGCAGATAGAAAAACAACGATAGGCATCGAGACCTGATAGTCCCCGCCGAAAAGGGGAAACCGCGCATCATACAGCCAGCTAAACTGCGCGCTGAGCGCGGGATCCTGCACCTCCTGAGTCTGTCCGCCCCCGGTTATGATCAGTGCAAGGCCGCGAAAGACCAACATTGTGCTGAGGGTCACGACGAACGGATTTACGCCCACGTAGGCTACGAGCACTCCGTTGACGGCGCCCAGCACTACACCGACGAGCATCGTGAGCATCAAGGCCGTCGGGATCGCCACGGCAGCGCCGTACGGAGAAAGTGCATCCATCATCATCACTAAAACTACCGTGCAGACCACTACGATCGAGCCTACCGAAAGGTCAAAGCCCCCGGCAATCATAACAAAGGTCATCCCCAGAGCTACCACCCCCAAGACTGTGGCGTTGGTCAGTAGATTGTCCACCAGATTGGTCCACTTGAAAAATGTCGGGCTTTGAATCGAAGCATAGACGCACAGCCCAACAAGAAGCAACAAAATCGTTGCCTTTTGCAGCGTCTTAAAGGACAAGCCTCCATGAATCCGGGCAAGTGATTTTCTGGATTTGTCGCTCATGTAGCTCTTTCTTTTCCCACGCACCGGTCAAAAAGAAGGTCGGCGTCATCTATCGGTCCGGGCATTTCGCCTGCGATTCGCCCATCGCGGATGATCAAGATACGGTCGGAGAGCTTTGCAATCTCAATCAATTCCGAAGATACGAGGATTATCCCGCGACCCTCGGAGGCCAGCTCAATAATGAGTTTGTACATTTGAGCCTTTGTGCCGATGTCGATTCCCTGGGTCGGCTCATCGAAGATAAGGACCTTTGGCTCCGCGGCCAGCCATCGCCCGACCGCGACTTTCTGCTGGTTACCGCCGCTGAGCTTCTGGATTTCGCTACTCGGGTTGGGCGGGTCTATCTTCATCAAGTCAATCATTCGGCGGGCCTGGTCCGAAAGCAGACGGGGCCTCTGAAACCCAAGTGCGCCGGAAAGCCGTTTGAGAATACTGATATTGAGATTCTCAGCGACGGTCCTGCCGGTAATGTTGCT
>JAGMDR010000377.1 GCA_023128595.1 Planctomycetota bacterium
AGGAAACATCTCAGATAAAGAATGACCCAGCATCATGTCGGACATCACCGGCACGGAGCATCGGGCGATGTCTTTTGTGCCGACTTTCCGGCCGTCGCGCAATACGGTCACGCGATCGGCGATTACGGGCATCTCCGCCAGTCGGTGCGAGATGTACGCGATTCCCAGCCCCCTGCCTTTGAGCTCCCTTATGACCTCGAACAGCTTGTCAACATCTTCAGCGCCCAGTGACGCTGTAGGCTCGTCGAACACGAACAACTTAGCGTTGCGGCGCACAGCACCGGCGATTTCCACCAGACACTGCCGAGCGGTACCAAGAGCCTGCACCGGCTCATCCGGGTCAAGGTCAAATCCGAGGCGCTCAAGGACCCTGTTGGCCTCTTGTCTGATATATGAGCGGTCCATTCGCCGCGTCCAGCGTTTGACCCTTTCTTCACCGAGCATAATGTTCTCGGCTACGGTCAGATTCCTGAGCACGCGCAATTCCTGATATATGACTGCAATCCCCATATCACGGGCCTGATGCGGAGTTTTGACGGCTACTTCTCGGCCGTCGAAGATAATCTCGCCCGTGTAGTCGCCGAACCGCCCGGCCAGCACGTTCATCAGCGTTGACTTGCCGGCGCCGTTTTCGCCCACCAGCCCATGTACCTCGCCGGCTCGCACGTCGAAATCAACGTGGTCGAGGGCCCGTGTGCCGGGGAAATCCTTCACAATTGACCGCATTTTCAGAATCACGTTGTTACCCGGACGCATATATCGGTTACTTTCGTTATTTGTCGTAGAGGCCATATTCACGGACAGTATCAAACATTGTCAGGACATTTTCGAGGGGCGTTTCTTCGAGGATCGTATCGTGGCTTGCTCCGGCTACATAGCCGCCGCCGGGCATCATAATGTCCATTACGGCGCGCGTCTCGGCGCGGACCGTCTCAGTCGTTCCTTCAATCAGCACGTGATGGGAGTCAATCGCGCCGTTGAACACGATTTTGTCGCCGTAGTCGCTCTTGAGCGTTTGCAAATCCATCCCGCGACAATTAGGCTGGACGGCATGCAGGGCGTCAAGGCCGGCCTCGACCATCAGTGGAATAAGGGGTGCAAAGCCGCCGCAGCAGTGGAGCTGGACCTTCAGGGCGTATGAATGTCCGAGATCAATAAGCCGCTTGAGGTGGGGAAAAATGAACTGTGCGAATTGAGTCGGACCCAATAGCGGGCCGTTCTGACCTCCAAAATCGTTGCCTATGAAAAATATGTCGATCACATCCGAGGCGGCGTCGAAAATCCGCTGGCTGACCGCCGCATAGTAGTCCACCAAATGCTGCATCACCGCATCAACAAGCTCCGGCCGGCTGTACATCTTGATATAGAGATTCTCCATACCTAACAGGTCAATGGCATCGTGCCAGAAAGGGGACCAATCGCCGCCGAGAATCGCAAACTCGCCGTCGTACTTTTTCGCCTCGGCCTTGATCTGCGTAACATCCATCCATTCCAGGTCCGGCCAGCGATAATCGTGAATTTCCCTGAGCGTTGCCTCGGCTAACGGATGATTCATCGGCTGACCATATCCCAGTCCGCTGCGTTCCACGCCGAAGACCGTACGCGAAGCAGCATTTTTGGACAGCTCGAATTCAGGCCCTTTATACTCAGCATAAACCCGCCTGAAGTCATCCGCGAATCTCACGCGGAGCGCTTCGTCGTCGAGGCGCAGCTCGGCCTTGGCCTTGGCCCAGAATTCTTCCGACGCCCCGCACCAGCAGGGGACCCGGTCGGCCTGCTCGTGCGCAAAGGCCGTCAGAACTCTTTCCCTCGATGTCATTCGCAATGGAACACCTCTTCCATATCAGCCCAGAATTCACCTTCAGCCCTCGTCTCGAGCGGCTCTAAGAGCGGCTTGCATACATCCCACCATTTCTGCGTCGTCGGGTCGGCTGCCATTTTGGCCATATCGGCGTCGAAGTCATCACCGACATACTCGAAGTAGGCGAACGTCATATCATCCTTATGATAGATCGAATAATTCCTGATATTGCATTGGGCAATCATCTTTAGAACGCCGGGCCAGGGGTCCGCGTGGAGACGTTTGTACTCTTCGAGCTTGTCCGGCTTAACCTTAACTACCATCCCATAGCGTTTCATTCGCGTTTCTCCGGGATTTCAGACATCCTCGTCGTATTCGCCCAAATCCAGCGGGTACTTGCCGTACCGGCGTACCAGTTCAATCATATAGTCGTATGTCGCCGGGTCAACATTATCCGGCACGGAATGGTCCGACTGCAGAATGAATCCGCCGCCCTTGGCAGCATTGAGCTTAGTCAGGACCTCGCGGCGGACCTTTTCGCGGTCGTTCGTCGCCAGCACCCGCACATCGATATTGCCGTTGAAGGCCCATCGCCGGCCGAACTGCCGCTTCAAATCCACCACGTCCAGGCCCGCCTTGGCCTCCAGCGGATTATAAGCATCGACACCGGTTTCGATCATGTCCTCGAAGACCTCGGCAGCGTTGCCGCAGCCGTGATAAATCGTCTTTAGCCCGGCCTTGTGTGCCGCATCACATATCCGCTTTAGCTGCGGCTTATAAACCTGCCGCCAATAGTCCGGCGAAAAGAACATCCCGTGGTCATAGGCAATATCGCCCCAGATGTACATCCCTGAGAGCTTGCCCTGGGCCGCGGCGGCCTGCCCTTCGACAATCCCGGCCAAAAACTCGCCCAGCCGTTCGATGAACTTCGCCATACGCTCGGGCTCTTCGGCCAGCTTAATCAGAACGTTCTCGGTCCCCATGATCCGCCAGATCATCTCGTGCGGATCGCAAACGCTTCCGAACACGCAGAAATCCTCGGCGTACGCGTTCACGCGTTCCAGATAACAAGGCAGACCAAGGTTCAGCTCATCCGCGACCGAGTTGATCTGGTCGTCTATCGCCTCGAAATACCGCCGGGCGTCCTTCGGGTCGTCGAATTCCAACGCCTCGGCCTGCTCATAGCTCTTGGTCTCGAAGTCCAGGAAATTCGGCATCGGATAGGTGCTGCGCCGCTCGATAGTCGCGCCGAATCCCGTCCGGACGACCTTGCGATGCCCGTTATCTTCGAGGACCTCGATTCCGGTGATGTGCGGGTCCATATTCGGATTGATAACGACCATATCCAGGTCCCAGTAGCGATACGGGTCGAAATCGTCGCCGACTGCCAGCTCGGCACGGGCCCTGCGCAAGAAGTTCGTCCAGAAGAACTCGCCCACCGGAACCCTGTCCGGCTCACGGTGTTCAAGTGCCGCAATCACACGCTCGGTTTTCAAGCTGCCGTTACCCATATATTGTCACCACACAACAATCAGGCCGCCGGACAGTTAGTCCGTATGGAACACCTCTTCCATATTCGCCCACCATTGGCCTTGCCGGCGATTCTTGATCGGTATCTGCATCGGCTCGCAGAGGTCCCACCACTTTTGAGTAGTAGGGTCGGCGGCCATTTTTTCCATATCGGCCTTGAAATCATCGCCGGTGTATTCGAAGTAGGCAAAGAGGTAGTGCTTGCCGTCGTCGAGCTGGTGGAGGTAGATCGAATAGTTCTTGATGTTGCAGTGTTCGATCATTTTGAGGACGCCCGGCCAAACCGCCGCATGTATCTTCGTGTACTCGGGAATCTTGTCTTCCTTGAGGCCCAGCACCATACCGTACCGCTGGATCTCCTGCTGCGCACAGCCAAAACCGCCCAGTCCAATGACCACCAACATGATAATTAGTATTAGCTTTTTCATATCGCTCGTCTCCTTTCTTAAAATATAGTAGAATCTTTGCAAAATTGCAGGTTAGACCTACTTAGAAAAGAAAAAATCGTTTTTTATTTT
>JAGMDR010000378.1 GCA_023128595.1 Planctomycetota bacterium
TTCAACAATATAGGCCTAACCTGCAATTTTGCAAAAGTCTTAATAACCGTCAATATCAATAAACACATTGGCGTGCCGCATCGGCGAAGACCTTTAGCTTCTGCGTCGGCGTTTCAAAAAAATGGTCGGTCAGTGAGCAGATATACCCGCCCTCGTAACCGACCTTCTCGAACAGCTCGAAGACTTTTTCGCGTATCTGCTGCTCCGTACCATCCGTTACGACATTGAATTGGTCCACTCCTCCAATCAGGGCCAGTCGATTCCCTATTTTTTCCTTAAACTCCCACGGCTCCTGGTTGCCTCCGATGCTCGGAGCAGCCAATGTCTCCGAGGCATCGCAGCCGTTGGCGACTATCAGCTCTTCAATCCCCAAGGTGCCGCCGCAGGTATGGTAGGTAATCTTGAATCCCAATTCGTGGAGTGCATCGTGGACTTTGCGGTCGCAAGGCAGGCAGAACTCCTCGTGTATCTTTGGCGAAATAAGGGTCGAAGAGCCGGCGCCGCCGCCGGTCTCGATCAGGTCGAACTTCGCCCCCTTCATTCCCTCGGCAAAACGGAGCTTCTTTTCCAGCAGAATCTCCAGAAGCGAGTGTACCCAGTCCGGCTTGTCGAAACAGTCCAATATCAACTCGCTCACGTCTTTTAGACAACACGCATGCTGCCAGCAGCCGGCCTGATCACCCCAGATAAAGCCGCGCAAGATGCCGCGATCGCCAATCTTGTCATACAGCTCACCGACCGGCTTGCTATCGAGCACCGGCACAGGCATATATTTTCGGATCAACTCGATATCCTCATCGTGCTTGATCATATACTCGGTAATCCAGGTGGTTTTGCGATCACCGCCGGTCTTATAGATCAGATTCCCTTCGGGTGTAACGATGGTATGATGCACAACGCGATTATCCGGGTCATCACTTATAGCCTGCGCTTCAACGCGCCATTGGGGTGTCGAGGCCTTGGAGAAATCGGCCTTTGTCACCCAGAATTGCCCCATCTCCGCGAAGTACTGAATCTGGGCATCCATCCCGAACTTTTCGAACGCCTCTATATCACTTATCCCGTCCAGGTACTTCTCAAGATGGTATGGCTGCCACTGATGGACCGACACAGGCAATCGATCAGGCCTGCCGCGCCCCAGGGCGCAAATCATTCGCTCCTTGCTTGTCATAGTCCGACCCATATATGCTTTCCGGCCCAAAATTACCGAATATACGGCTGCTGAACGCAACAAATGCTACATTAGAACGTACTTTGGAGTCAATGATTTAATGCTTCGCCCGGCCCTTCGGCCTCAAGCATCAATCTGCTGCAGAAAGGTCCGCGCAGATGAGCTCTTCGTCGTTTCTGACATACACATGTTTGTAGGCAAAGGCAGGATGGGCCCAGCAGACCCCGCCGCGCTGGTCTAACTGCCCGGCCGTCGGGCTGATGAGCCTGGCCCGGCTGATTTCATGGTAGCCCTTGGGTGAGAGTTTGCTGATAATCAGCTCGCCGCGCTCGTTGAACATCCATACCTTGTCCTCCTGGCGCACCAAGTGGATGGTGGCCCACCGGGCATTTGGAACAGGGGCCTGACTTTCCCATATACGGTCGCCGGTATGCAAATCCAGGCATCGCAATTGGCCGTAGCTGTCAACGCCATATATGTAATTGCCCTGCAGAATGGGGGTGGATATGCAGCAATGCAGGCTGTCGGTCAATCGTTCGTTGGCGCCCTTGCGACGCCAGACTTTCTCCACGGCCAGTTTATCAGGGTGGACTTTGAGCAGGAGCGAACCGCTAAAGAACTCACTGACAAAGAGGTAGTTGTCCTGGAAGACCGGCGTGACGATGTTGTGGATCATCCTGGCCGGCGGGAACGGGTGCTGCCAGTAGAGCTTGCCGGTCAGCGGGTTAAGGCCGACCAGCCTTTTGCCCGTCCAACACACGAGCACACGTTTGCCGGCCTGCTCAATCGCTATCGGCGCCGAATACGAGGCAGGGTCCTCCAGTGCCCGCCATTCTTCCTTTCCCGTGACTTTGTCAAATGCAACCAGGCAGCTACTCGGCCGACCGCCGATGTGCACTATAAGCAGACCGTCTTCAACCAGTGGCGCAGCGGCAATACCCCAGAAGGGCATCCTGATTTTGTATTCTGCCTTGAGGTTCTTCCTCCAGAGCATTTCTCCCTTTGCCGCGTCGAAACAGAACAGGTCTGCCATAGTGCCAAGCGAGTAAGCCCGGCCATCGTTAACGGTAACCGCGGCGCGCGGACCGTCGCGTTTGTCAACCCTTACATACTCACACTCATACTCATAAGACCAGAGTTCGGCGCCGTCCATCGCATCAAAGCAGTGGACCCGCTCAAGCTGCGTTGGCTTAGTCACACGGTCGGTAACATAGACCCGCCTGTCGGCGACGGTTGGTCCGCTGTAACCATTTGAGATTTTGGCGCGCCAGCGGACCGGCAACTGTTTATGATCAAATTTCTGCACAAGGCCCGTTTCCCGCCAGAGACCATCTCGATTGGGGCCTCGCCACTGGGGCCAATCCGCACCGCAGAGCCGCAGGCCAGAGAGCGACACCGTGACTATAGCCAATGCCAATGCTCTTTTTGTCATTATTGTGTTACCTCAATTCCAGACATCAAACCAACGTGCTGCCGCTAACTTAACGGCCGTTTATGCCAAGGAAAGACTGCGCTGAGCATTTGCCTTCTTTAGCGTACTCTAACGCAAACAAGGGGAAAAGGCAATGCCCTGCTCGGCTTTCCGTGTCTGGGAGTGTGTTTTCGGGGGCGATATCGGGGTCAACGGTATTGTGACTATTGAAGCTGAAGGTCAGGCCGTGTATAATAGCCGAGCGCAGGCAAGTACTGAGCTGCGTTCGCGCGGTATTGTGGCCATTGGCTATTATGCCCGTGCCCACCGCGGCGCCAATGAGATGGCCGCCCGACTTGCACGGGATGAAAGCCGAGTTAGAAGCCGGGTCGCCGTAACCTCCTATAGGAGGCGGGTTGACAATAGTTTTCGACGAAAGGAGCGATTAAATGAAAAGACGTGAATTCTTAAAGATGGCGGCTATGGGAGCTTTGGCAGGTATGGGCGGAGCCTCATTGGGCGCCGGGAAAAAGACGAAGCCAAACTTCGTTTTCATTATTGCCGATGACTGCACTTTCCGGGACATCGGCTGCTACGGCGGGCAGGCCTACACACCGAACATAGACAAGCTCGCATCTGAAGGGATGCGTTTTACACAGTGTTTCCAGGCAGCGCCGATGTGTTCGCCGACAAGGCACAACATCTATACCGGCCTTTACCCGGTAAAGAGCGGCGCCTATCCCAACCACACTTTCGCCAAGGCCGGCACCAAAAGCGTCGTTCACTATCTAAAGCCGCTCGGCTACCGTGTGGCTCTTAGCGGCAAAAAGCATATTAACCCACCGGATGTGTTCCCGTTTGAATATTCGGGCAAAGGAAATAATCCCGACTTCGAAGCGATCGATACATTCATAAGCGAGTGCAAAGAAAGCGGAGATCCCTTCTGTATCTTCGCCTGCTCCAACGAGCCGCATTCTCCCTGGAACAAGGGCGATGCCTCACGCTACGACGCGGCCAAATTGAAGCTGCCGCCTTATTTTGTGGATACCGAGCTGACGCGCGAAAACATGACGAGGTATCTGGCTGAAATCACGTATTATGACGGACAGGTTGGGCAGGCCCTTGCACTGCTGGACAAGCACGGCCTTGCGGACAATACATTAGTGATAGTAGTCAGCGAGCAGGGTTCGAGTTTTCCCTTTGGCAAATGGACGTGTTACGACACGGGACTGCAGTCTGTCTTTATCGCCCGCTGGCCCGGCAAGATCAAGCGGGGCACGGTCAACGACGCGCTGATCGAATACCTGGACGTCCTGCCGACATATATAGAGGCCGCAGGCGGCACGCCGCCGGCGGTACTTGACGGAAAGAGTTTGTTGCCGGTACTGTTGGGAAAGGCAAAAGAACATAAGGAATACGTCTTCGGGGAGATGACGACCCGTGGTATTATCAATGGCTCCGAGCATTTCGGTATTCGTTCGATCCGTTCGCGCAGGTTCAAATATGTCTGGAACTTCACGCCGGAAATCAAATTTCAGAACGCCTGCACCAAGTCGAGTATCTTCAGGTCCTGGCAGGAAAAGGCGGCAAGCGACTCCGATGCTGCGGAAAAGGTCCGCCGCTACGAACACAGGCCGGCAGAAGAACTCTATGATGTCACGAAGGACCAATACGAGCTGAACAATCTGGCCGACGATCCGAAATACGAAAAAGTCAAAGCCCGATTACGAATGCGTCTGCTCGAATGGATGGAAGCCATGGGCGACAAGGGCCAGCAGACCGAACTTGAAGCATTCGAGCACCAAGGCAAAAGCAGGAAAAGGAAGACTCAAGGACCGTCTCAGAACCGCAAAAAGAGGCCCGAACGAGGAAAACCAAAGAAATCCACTGGAAGGCGAGGAAAAAAGGATGAGGCGAAATAAGTTCAAAGAAGATATCTCAACTTGTAATCAATTCGGCGAACACGCTTTCGGCGGGACGGATGGTCATTGGTATTTCTCTGCGGCGGTTAGGCCGCCTTGGAATAGCATACTATAGCGTCCATCCCTGGCGGTATTGGCGCCGGATGAATCTGTCAGCTTCCGGGCAGCCGACGGCCTTGAGCTTCTTAGCGTCCCAGGTGAGCTTCCTGCCGGTGCGCAGCGCGACATTGCAGAGCAGCGCTGCTTCGGTCAGTGCGCCCGAGTAGTCGAAATTGCAGGTGGTCGGCCCGCCCGTCTTGCAGGCCTCGACCCATTCGCGGTGGTGGCCGACCGAGTCCGGGATGAATGGATCGGGCCGGTCGAAGCCGGCAAACTTCTCTTCAGGCAGCAGCTTGTGTCGCCCGTAGTCGGCAATCAGCATCCCTTGGGATCCGATAAACAGCACTGCGCTTGGCCACTGCGGGATTTTGTTTTCTTTGACAAACGCCGGATAGCCGCCACCGTGGTACCAGGTCAATGTGACCGGGGGCAGATCGCCGCGGGCGGGGTATTCCTGTCGGGCAATCGTCCAGCGAGCGGCGCTCTCGGGGTGGACCGGGCCGGCGGCCTCGACGGTGATCGGGTGGCGCAATTTTAACGCCCAAAATGCCAGATCGCAGTAGTGGCAGAAGAAGTCCCCCAGTTGACCGTTTGCGAAGTTCCACCAGAAGCGCCATCCGGCCGGGACGTAAGCTGAGTGGTAAGGACGATAAGATGCAGGCCCCAGCCACAGGTCCCAATCAAGCGTCTGCGGTACAGGCTGGAGGTCTGAGGGGGCGTCGGACTGCGACATGTTTGTCGGCCTAGGCGATTCGGAGAATCTCGCGCCGAGCCATACGTGGACCTCGCGCACGGCACCGATGGCGCCGGTCTGTACCAGCTCGACCGCGCGACGGTAGTTGCCGCCAGCGTGAATCTGCGTCCCCATCTGCGTAACGAGCTTTTTCTCACGCGCGACTTCGGCCATCAGCCGGGCTTCGTACACGCTGTGCGCCAGCGGTTTCTCACAGTAGCAATGCTTGCCGAGTTTCATGGCCATTACCGCTGCCGGGGCATGCGTGTGGTCGGGCGTGCCAATGACCACGGCGTCGATCTTGTGGTGCATCTCGTCAAGCATCCTGCGGAAGTCTTTGTATCGTTTGGCCTTGGGGTATCGCTCGAAGGTCTGTGCCGCACGCTTCTCGTCAACATCGCACAAGGCAACGATGTTCTCGCTCGCTGCACCGTTTACGTCGGCAGCGCCGCGACCACCCACGCCAATCCCGGCAACGTTCAACCTCTCGTTGGCCTGGGTACCGCGCACCAACCGGCTATTTGACAGGATGACCAGGCCTGAGCCGCTCCAGGCTGCGTGACGCAGGAAATCGCGACGATTCAATTGTCGATGCATTGCTCTCTACTCCTTTTCTGTCGAAGAATAAACCTGTCACTTATCCGTTAATCCTTACGCTTCAAATCCTTCCCCTCGATAACCTTTATGATCCCCTTGCCCAGGGCATCACCGATAAGAAAATAACTCTCCGCATTACCACACCAGTGGTGACCGTGGTTTACATTAGGTGACTGCTGAGGATCACGCGAGAAGTCGTGGGTAATGACGAAGGCGGCGTTATCGATCTGTTCGGCGCCCTTCTTCTGGGCCTTTCTAAAAGCCGCCATATTCCCGCCGGCCTTGGGGCCACCATTGCCGAGCTCCCCAATAACAACGGGCATATTCGGCGACTTGAATTCTTTGCGCAGGTCCTTTACGAGGTTTACCAGATTCTTGTCATATTCCGGTATCGCCTCGGGGGTGCACATATCGTTCCAGCCCTGCATCCAGACAAAGCCGGCAATCTCGTGCCCCCGGCCGGCCAAATCGGGAAAAGTCTTTTCCATATTATCGAGGGCCTTGTGGATATCTTCGAGCATCAGCTTGTAAAACTGCCCCACCGTCCCCGGCGAGCTGGGAGGACGAAAATCCTTAAAGAGACTCTTTCCGCCCCAGGCCGTCTTTATGAGCAGCACCGGCTCGGCGTAATAATCACCCAGCACATGACCGAACTGCAGCTCAGGGCCGATATGGCTGCTGCCTCCATAACCGGTATATCCGATGGTCAGTCCGCCGCTTCGCTTTCTGAACGTTATCTTGACGTCATCACGGACCACCCATTCGCCTTTTTCGTTCTTGAGGTGCTTATAAAGGTGGGCCTTTTTCGGATCTTTCATAGTATTAACAAGGTTTCCCTTGCCGGAGTTGTAGTATTGTGGATGGTCCATGGAAACAACTCCCTGGCCTTCCATATTCGACTGACCGGCAAGTAGAAAAACTTTGACCGGCTTCTCGGATTCGCTGGCTTTCTCGGCAAAGCTGCTGCTCAATAGACACAGCGCCAAGCCTATAAGCGACACATACTTCATACAAATTCCTTTCAAAAAGACTAACCCGGACGAGCCGGAACCAAAGAGGGTTGGATAAAAGGCTGGCGCCTCAACGAAACCGCCTTTTGCTCA
>JAGMDR010000379.1 GCA_023128595.1 Planctomycetota bacterium
AAAAACGGCCAAAATTCAACATATCGCCTCGTGAACGGCTACCCAGATTTCTCCCGTTAAAAGGAGTGGTGGAAAACGGTATCGGGGTACCAGGGTATCAGCGGTATCAGGATATCGGGAGATCAGGGGGTGCGTATCAGGATATCGGGAGATCAGGGGGTGCGTATCAGGATATCGGGAGATCAGGGATTGAATTCCTTTGCATCTTCTGGGCCTTTTCGCGGCAGGGTCCCTTCGTGCCTTTGCGGCAGAATTCTCTCCATCTTGCCTCTGCGTTTTGTGCATTCGTGTTGTCGTTTTACAGAAGTTTTACAGTCTTGTTTGTCAACCGTGGACCGGCTCATCTCGTCTGGAATAGCAGATAGAGCAAAATATTGAAACTCTCATAGAGTGAAATGAAAGGAGCCGAGAAGATGTGGATCGAAACGGCGAGAAGCAAATCTAAAAGTGTGGTTGTCCTGATGATTATAGCGGTTGTTGGTGCCGGTTGTGGGTTTTCGCCGGACGCTGATGGCTGGCAAACAAGAAGCATTAACGAAGCCGGCACGGTCGGTGGGTGTCCCGGCGGGACTGTGGTGGTCGGTCCACCAAGACAATTAGGCGGACAAGTACGGATTCGTATGGGTGACAGGCTGTGTGAGAACGTAGAATTTAGAATCGTCGCCGTTGACCAGGAGGGGCGAATACGGCTTGGTGAAAGGACCGTAGAGCGGCGTTTTGACAGAAAGTTGCGATATACTCAGGTGGTGTTTTCAGGTATGCAGCTCAAGGGCATAAAGGAGTTTCGACTTCAGTCACGACCTTATCAGCAAAAGACCGTGCGTGTTAGTCAGAAATCCTCACCTGCCACCAGTGCCGCTCAAAAGGCGCGATTGATCAATGCGGCAGGCGAAGGAGACCTGTTTGCATCCAATTATTTCAACTGACGGGCCTATCTCTTCTACCGAATCGTTGTGCGTGCACTTGGCTATACGAGAAGGGGCAAAATAGCGCCAGTCCGATCACCACTGGCCATTAACTAACGGGTATTCTTCCGCTCCGTGCTTGATTAGCAGCGTTCTCGGCAGTGAGAAATCCCGGTTAGTCGGTTTGTTTTGCTTTTGCGTGGGCGGCGACTATTTGCTGCTGGACGTTGGGCGGGACGAGCTCGTAGTGGCTTAGTGTCATTGAGTAGCTTCCTCGTCCGCCGGTTACGCTTTTCAACTGGCTGTTGTACTGCTTGACCTCGGCGAGGGGGACCTGTGCCTTTACGACGATGAAATTTCCGGCGAGCATGTCCTGACCGAGGACTCGGCCTCGCTTGGAGGCGAGGTCGCCGGCGATGTCGCCGATGTTCTCGGCGGGTATGGTGACTTCCATATTTACTATCGGCTCAAGCAGGACGGGCTTTGCCTTTTGAACGGCATCGACAAACGCACCCTTGCCGGCCGCGCGGAAAGCGACCTCCTTCGAATCGACGGGGTGGTGCTTGCCGTCATAGACCGAGACCATAATATCCTGCAATGGAAATCCTGCGACTACGCCGGTCTGCATCACATCGTTGATTCCCTTGGCGACGGCGGGCTCGTACTGCCCTGGTATTGAGGCACCGAAGATGTCCCAGCTAAAGAGGAGGGGCGGGTCGCTGTTGCGTTCGGCCGGCTCGACGCGAAGGTAAACCTCGCCGAATTGTCCTGCTCCGCCGGTCTGCTTTTTGTGTCGGTAATGTCCCTCGGCCTTGGCGGTGATTGTCTCGCGGTAGGGGATCTTCGGCTCTTTTGTTGTTACGGCGAGCTTTGAGCGGTGGAGCATTTTTTCGAGGGTAATTCGCAGATGCAACTCACCAAGTCCGCTGGCGACGAGCTCCTTGGTCTGCATATCGCGGCTGACCTTGAAGCAGGGGTCTTCCTCGCAGAGCCGGTCGAGGGCGGCGCTGATTTTTTGCTCGTCTCCTCTCGATGCGGGCTCGAGCGCGAGCGAGAACATCGGTTCGGGCACTGCGGGGATTTCAAATTCGCCGGCGGCCCTGCCGTCGTGAATGAGGTCGCCGGTTTTCAACTCATCGACTTTGGCGAGTGTTATGATGTCACCGGCAATACCGGCGTCGGTCTCTTTGTTTTCACCGCCCTGAGATTTGAGGATGTGGCCGGGGCGAATACCCTTTTTTTCGGCGTTTCGGAGGATATTTGTGTCGGACTTGATAGTGCCGCTGAAGATTCGGATTGAGGAGTACTTCATGTTTGAGCGGGGGTCGAATCCGACTCTAAAGACCAATCCTGCCAGCGGGCCGGCGGGGTCGGGTTTTAGTTCGGTCGCGGTTTCGCCGTCTTTTAGCTCGGCGGCTTTGGCCTGGAGAGGTGAGGGCGTGTACTTTGCAACGAGGTCGAGAAGCTCGGTTACACCGATTTCATTGCGGGCGTCGGTGAATACAATTGGGATAATGGTATTGGCTTTGAGGGCCTCGACGAAGACCGAGGCTATTTCCTCGGCGGAGATTTCTTCGCCTCCGAGATAGCTTTCCATAAGGTCGTCGTCGGCCTCGATAACGCTTTCGATAAGGTCGGTATGTGCCTGGGCGACGTCCATCACGGGAGAATCTCCGGTTTCGTTTTCGATGCAGTCGATGACGGATGCCTTGTCTGCGGCGGGGAGATTTGCGCATCGGCACTGGGAGCCGAAGGATTCCTGGACGGCCTTTATGAGATCGCCGAATGCGACGTTCTCTGCGTCCAATTTATTTATGACGATGACGCGGGGCATATTGGCCTGGGCGGCCAGCTCGAACATTTTTCGCGTGTTGGTTTCGATTCCGGTGGCGGCGCTTATGACAATTACGGCGGTTTCAGCGGCGGGAATGGCCTTTATGGCCGGTCCGATGAAGTCGGGGTAGCCGGGCGTGTCGATTATGTTTATGAGCTTGCCGGCGTGCTCGACGTGAACGATAGAGGATTGGATCGAATGCTGGTGCTCCTTTTCTTCGTCGTAGAAGTCGCAGACGCTGGTCTTCTCATCGACGCTGCCGAGGCGGTTTGCCGCACCGGTTTTGTGCAGGATTGCCTCGGCGAGGGATGTCTTGCCGCTGCCGCCGTGTCCCAAGAGGACGATATTACGAATGTCGCCGGTATTAGCCACTTTTTGGTCTCCAAAGAACTTGTTTGAACGTTTCGGTTCGGGCGTTTCCGAAACAAGTGATAATACAACCACCGGTCGTGGGCGACAAGCGATTTTTGGGGGAAATTGGGCGTTTGGGCGTTTTGTGGTGTTGTGGGGGGATAGTTCGTATTGCGTATCTCGTATTGCGTATCGCGTATTGGGGAGGGCATGACGGGCGTGGTACTCTTTTGGGTCTGTTTTGTTTAGTAGGTGTTTAGGGAGTTGTGGATGGTTTTGTAAGGGGGGAGGAGTGTTGGTGTGATTTTGCAGTTTTTGCAGGCCCAGTGGAAGAGGATTTTCTGGTCTTGGTCGGGGAGGCTATTTGGGGTGTAGGGTCGGCGGATGTACTGCTCGATGCAGCAGGGGGGATAGCCGAAGAGGAAACCTTCGAATCGTTGGGTTTCGGGGGACTTGTCTATCGGCGCGTTTGCGAAGCGCTGCTCGTACAATTCGAGGTAGGCAGGCGCTCGGCTGAAAATCGTCTCGATGACTTTCTTGCCGGTCTTTACGGTTCGGGTGATTTGCCTTGTGAGCAGGCCCATCTGCTGCAGCGATCCAAAGCCGGTGTCGTCGAGAGGTTTTTCCCATCTGCTGAGCGGTTTTAGCCCTTGACAGGTAAGGAGGGCAAGGTATGCCAGCTCAAAATCGATGTCTTTGAGAGCGCGAATGCAACTTCTGGCCTGAGGTGATTCAGAATCCAAGTTGCCACCCCTTGCATTGGCCGTTCATCGGATCAGTCCTGGTTCGGGTCGGTACATTCCAGCCATTTGTCGGCAGAGTCTGCGAAATCGGTGAAGTTCTGTCGGCAGTCTTTATTCGAATCGCCGGGCAGATAGAGCGTGCCTAAATCGCCGCAGTGACGGGGCATTTCGAGTATTTTAACCAAGAGGGCTAAATCAATTCTTCCGGCGTGCTGCGGCTCGCCACCGGGTTGCCAGAGGCCATGATAACTGAATGAGCCGTGCCTCATATAATGGATCGTGATACGATCTATGTAAATAGAAACGCCCAGCTTTGGATTTACGACCGCCGAGCCACCCATATTGACTGATTCGCCGCAGATAGGACAATACTCGAGGCCCCATTGGTCCAACTCGACCTTATAAGTTCCTGCCGGTGGTGGGTGGCCACTATACACGGGCAGTTCATCGATAACGGCAGCACATTGTTTGGCAAGTTCGATACCGTCGGGCGTGAGGTCATCATCCTGGTCGGGGTCGTGGAGGTTGTAGCCGGCTGCGAGTTCTTCGCTGTCTGCGAGCAGGTCGGCGTCGAGGTCGTTGGCATCCGGTGCCAACTGCCCGACGGGTTTGACGACATAGTCGAGCGGCAACTGATGCTCGTTGGGGTCGTGAGGATAACGCAGTTCAAGGACCCTGAGCAGTCGCGGGATATTTACTCTGCCTTTGTGATCATGGCCATAACAATCGAACGAGCCGTGCTGCATATAGTGCAGCGCCAGATCGGGCAAGAACATTCTATCCAGAGGGTCGTTGGGGTCGGGATATTTCATGGCGAGTTTTGGGTTGATGATTTCCCAGCCGCCCATATGAATATCCTGTCCGCAAACGTAGCACCGCTCAAGTCCATCGAGGGCGTGCTCGACTTTGTAGATTTCATTGGTGTCGGGGGGCGTAGGCCAGAGCGGATAGGAAGGCAACTCTGCGACGACGGCGGCGCAGCGTTTGGCCAATTCTATGCCATCAGGTATTTCATTGCGGTTCTGATCGGGGTCGAAGGGTTTGTAGCCGATGGCCAGTTCTTCTTTGCCGGCGAGTAAATCTGCATCGGCGTCCTGAGCTACGGGCAGTTGATGGTCGTTCGGTTCATAAGGCAGACGCAGCTCCAGCGCCTGCAATAAGGCGGGCAGGTCGAGTCTGCCGCTATGTACAGTGCCGGCGTAACTGAATGAGCCATGTTCCATATAATGAAGCGAGATGAAAGGGCACGCAACCGTCAAGTGGTGCTTTGGGTTGACGATTTCCACAAATCCCATGTTGACTTGCGTTGGGCAATAGTCGCAGGTCTCCAAGCCGAAAGTCCAATGCTCTCTTTTATACGTTTCATCGGGCCCTGCTTCACCTTCGAACGGCAGGTCATTGATGTCCGCCGCGCAGAGTTTTGCTAATTCGACACCATCGGAAGTGCCGTTTCGGTTTTGGTCGGGCTCGAAGTCCAGATAGGCAAGAGCAGCTTCTTCGGCATCAGCGAGCAGGTCCGCGTCGGCGTCTGCGGCCACGGGTAGCTGGTGTGGGTCCGGGCCCGGTGCGCCAAGAGCCTTATGGAGAGTTACTCCTGCTCCGAGGGTGATTGCGGCGGCGGCGCCGGCGGCCACAAAGCGACGTTTTAGTTTTCTGCTTTTTCTGGCCTGTCTTTGTTTGGCCCTTCTTAGTCTCCTCATTTTTCTTCCTCCCTGTGTGGGGTCGAGAATAAGTTGTTTTTCACTCTTAGTGTGGTTCGGTCGAGCCGAGCCATTTGTCGCCGAAGTTGCCAAGGTCTTTGAAATCCTCTTTACAGTCCCTATTCAGGTCGCCCGGCAAGTATGCGGTTCCCAGGTCGCCGCAGCGTTGGGGCATTTCCAAGATTTCTGCAAGGTGCCGAACGTCGATTCTGCCTTTTCCGTGGACGTCGCCGGAGTAGCTGAAGGAGCCGTGGTCCATGTAGTGGCAGATGATGTCGGGTACTTCGATAGATGCGCCGAGCTTCGGATTTACTATGAGCCAGTAACCCATATTGCGCATCTCGCCACACGTGCCGCACC
>JAGMDR010000038.1 GCA_023128595.1 Planctomycetota bacterium
GGCTCCTGACCTGAGATGCGAATAGCATTGGACCAGGGGAAAACCTGATAATGTTGCTCGGTCAGGTAATAACTCCCGTCCGGCTGATAGAAAGTAACCACGCAATCAAACTCTACCGCCCTTGCTTGCGTCCACGCATCGAGTCCGCCCGCCGCTTGAATCGCCCAAGCTGAATACTTCGACTCAACTGCGAGCTTCTCAACGTCCGGACCGACAGCGAGCGCGTCAACTTTAGGTATGCCCGCGCTTTCACATCCTGCGAGAAGAAGCGCACCAACCACAATCACCCATATCGTATTCGCAAACCGTTTAGCCATTTGACTCTACTGCCTCCTCATTCTTTGTGCATTTCATTTAGCATTACTGTTCAGACTTGCCATCGCAAGTCAGACTCGCAAGCTGCTCCATCAAGGCATACCTTTGAGCAGCGTCGCCGCTGGCAAGCTTCATCAGTTCCGCCGCCACTTCCGGCTTCGACTGCTTGAGCGTTCGATAGCGGTTCTCACCGTAGGCATATTCCTGGAAGTCAAGCGTAGGGGCCTTCGAGTCGAGCTGCAGCGGGTTCTTGCCGTGCGCTTTGAGCCGCGGATCAAATCTGTACAGCGGCCAGTGTCCACACGCAACGGCCTTTTTCTGTTCCTGATACCCCGCCGTCATATTGATCCCGTGAGCAATACAGTGGGAATAGGCAATAATCATCGCAGGCCCCGGATATGCCTCGGCTTCGGCAAAGGCCTTTACCGTCTGATTGGTATTGGCGCCCATCGCCACCGTGGCAACGTAAATGTTGCCGTAGGTCATTGCCAAAAGGCCGAGGTCTTTCTTGGGTGACGGTTTGCCGCCGGCCGCAAACTTCGCCACGGCCGCCCTCGGCGTTGACTTCGACATCTGCCCGCCCGTATTGGAATAAACTTCCGTATCCAGTACAAGCAGGTTGACGTCAACACCGCCGGCCAAAACATGGTCGAGTCCTCCATATCCGATATCATAAGCCCAGCCATCCCCTCCAAGAGCCCAAACGGATTTGCGAACAAGATAATCCGCCACGCAGAGCAACTGTTTGCAATCCGCACAGTCGCTCTTGGCGCACTGGGCTTTGAGCTTATCCACCCTCGCCCTCTGCTGCTCAATAGCCGCCTGGGCCGGGTCATTAGCTAAGGCGGCATCCCTGATCTCCTTAGCCATCTCTGCATCGACACAGCCTTTTTCCACCACCTTATCCAACAGCGAAAGGCCGCGCTCCTTGAACTTGTCAACCGTCAGCCGCATACCCATCGCAAACTCAGCACAATCCTCAAACAAGCTGTTACTCCAGGTCGGCCCCCTGCCGTCGGCGCGCTTCGTATAAGGTGTCGTCGGCAGATTGCCGCCGTAAATCGACGAGCAGCCCGTCGCATTTCCAATAAAAGCCCTGTCCCCGAACAGTTGGCTCAGCAGCTTAACGTATGGCGTTTCGCCGCAGCCCGGGCAGGCGCCGGAGTATTCAAACAAAGGCTCTATCAACTGGCTGCCCTTTACGCTCGCGGCCTTGAAGAGCTGCGGATTGGTATTCGGAATCGCCAAAAAGTACGCGTAGTTCTCACGCTCCTGATCACGCAACGGCTCCTGCGGCGACATGTTAATCGCCTTTCGCCCCGTCGGCTGTTTGTTGGCGTCCTTCTCCTGCGCCGGGCACATCTGCACACACACACCGCAGCCCGTGCAGTCCTCCGGAGCTACCTGAACCGTGAATTTCATACCGGCAAAGTCCTTACCCTTCGCATCGGCGCTCTTGAACGTTTCCGGAGCATCTTTGAGGTGCTCTTCGTCGTAAGCCTTTACCCGGATAGCCGCGTGCGGGCAAACCAGGGAGCACGTGCCGCATTGAATGCAAACGCCCGGCTCCCATTGCGGTATATTAACCGCGACGTTGCGCTTCTCGAATTTCGTCGTGCCCGTTGGGAACTTGCCGTCAACCGGCATCTTGCTCACAGGCAGCTTGTCCCCGTGAAACGCCAGCAGCTCGGCAGTTACCTCCTTGACAAATTCAGGCGCGTCCTCCGGGACTACCAGCCGCATCTTTATCTTGCTCGTCACCTTGCCCGGAACCTCAACCTCATAAACCTTATCCAGCGCGGCATCAACGGCGGCGTTGTTCATTTCGACAACCTTCTCCCCCTTCTTGCCGTAACTCTTCTTAATCGCATCCTTGATCGCA
Organism: Planctomycetota bacterium; assembly: GCA_023128595.1. Lineage (GTDB taxonomy): Bacteria > Planctomycetota > Phycisphaerae > Sedimentisphaerales > Anaerobacaceae > DAOVRL01. Next base: position 2,198 of record JAGMDR010000038.1, read on the forward strand.
GTAACAGCCGTATCAAGCGCAATTATATTGCTGATCTTGAAAAACGCCGTCTGCATAATCACGTTGATCCGCGCACCCAAGCCAAGCTCCTGAGCAAGCCCGATCGCATCAATAACGTAGAACTTGAGCTTCTTGTCGATTATCTGCTTCTGCACCTCCTGCGGCAGCGTGTCCCACACTTCATCTTTGTCGTGACCGCTGGTCAGCAGAAACGTCGCACCCTCGCGCGCCGGCGAAAGCATGTCGAACTTCTCCAGAAAACTTGGATTGTGGCAAGCAACAAAATCGGCCTTGCTCACAAGGTAAGGCCTTCGAATAATCTGCTTTCCAAACCGCAAATGCGATATCGTAACAGCACCGGCTTTCCTCGAATCATATACAAAGTAAGCCTGCGCGTAATTATCCGTCAGCTCCCCGATTATCTTTATCGAGTTTCTGTTCGCACCGACCGTCCCGTCCGAGCCCAGACCGTAGAACATCGCCGAGTAAAACCCCTCGTCCGAAATTTCAAAACCTTCGTCAACTTCCAGGCTGGTATTCGTCACATCATCGATGATTCCCACCGTAAAGCACTTCTTGGGCTTATCAGCATCGAGATTATCGAAGACGGCCTTTACCATAGCCGGCGTGAATTCTTTTGAGCCAAGCCCGTACCGTCCACCGACAATCAGCGGGTACTTTTCAAATGGTGCTTCGCCCTCATCCATAGCTTCGCCGACAGCCGTGCGAATATCCAAGTACAGCGGCTCGCCCAGAGAACCGGGTTCTTTCGTCCTGTCCAATACGGCGATTTTCTTCGTGCTTTTTGGCAGTGCGGCAATAAGATGTTTGGTGCTGAAAGGCCTGTACAGCCGGACTTTCACAAACCCTACCTTTTCGCCTTTTGACACCAGATACTCAACCGTTTCGTGCGTGGTATCGGCCCCCGTACCCATAATCACGATTACTTTCTCCGCATCTGCCGCACCGACATAATCAAACAATTTATATTCCCGACCAACAATCCTGGCGAACTTATCCATCGCCTCCTGAACAATCTGCGGCGCTGCCAAATAATACTTGTTCACCGTCTCTCTGCCCTGGAAGTAAACGTCGGGATTCTGCGCCGTGCCGCTGATCATCGGCCGATCGGGCGTCAAGGCCCTCGCCTTGTGCTCCGCAACCAGCTCATCGTCAATCATTGCACGCATATCATCCAGCGTCAGCTCCTCGACCTTCTGGACCTCGTGGCTGGTCCTGAAACCGTCGAAGAAATGCAGGAAAGGCACCCGCGAGGCAAGCGTTGCCTGCTGGGCAATAAGCGCGAAATCCATCACCTCCTGAATGTTACAAGAGGCAATCATACCATAGCCCGTCTCACGGCAGGTCATCACGTCGGAATGGTCGCCGAATATCGAAAGTGCCTGACAGGCCAACGAACGGGCCGAGATGTGAAAGACGGTGGGCAGCAATTCGCCCGCGATCTTGTACATATTCGGAATCATCAGCAGCAGTCCCTGCGAGGCCGTAAAGGTCGTCGTCAGGGCGCCGGTCGCCAATGCACCGTGCACCGCACCGGCCGCACCGGCTTCAGACTGCATCTCCGTAACCGAAGGAAGCGTGCCCCATATATTCGCCTGGCCTTTGGCCGTCCTTGCATCGGCCATCTCCCCCATAGACGAGCTCGGCGTAATCGGGTATATAGCTATAACCTCATTCGTGGCGTGCGCGACGTATGACGCCGCCGTATTACCGTCAATTGTTACCATTTTGCGTTTCATAACTTCTCCAACTTCCATAAACCTGCAACTCCAGAGAACCCGGCTCGAAAACCACCTCATTCCGGCAGGTATTCGGAGCGCCTTCCCCAAATCCCTCTAATCCGGCGCAATCGGCCAACCAAATCGATCATAAGTAGCCTCTGAGCACCGCTCAGCACACCGGAAAAATCCTTATACAGCTTTTTCCCGAATTTGACAATATAAAATTTCCCAGAATCGCCTCGTTTACGCACAACTTGAGGTGATTTCAGCTAAAATGCAAACCCGCCGGCTCCGCACCCCGCCCCCAAATCCCTACCCCATCGCAAAAAGAGCCATCGACAAAGACTTTCCTCTGCCTTGCCCCCCTCCTCCGCCGTTAACCTGCCGCCGGGCAAACCCAAGCCTTATCGCCCCGCTCTCTAAACACAGTCCCCGTTGGGCTAAAAAGCCCCCCAATGCTGTTTCCCCGGTATGTAATGGGTCGGGCAAATAAAGCGGAACATATTCGCAATCTTCTGCGTCTTCTCAAGCTTGGCCTGGTCTTGGGCCTGCATCGCCTTGAGCTTATCGCCGAAAACCTCGTCGAAATACTCTTCAGCCGCCTTGTGCCTTTCCACTTCGGTCTTGAAAAGGCCGCGTATCTGTCCCAACTCGCCGGCATCCAGCCAAAAGCCGGCACAGCCGGGGCACTCATCCACCACAACCGCTTTTTTAATACTGAAAAAGTGCCTCATCATCACAATGTCGTCACATTTCGGGCAGTTCAGCCTCTTGCTGTGGTCAACGCTGACGCCCTGGTCCCGGCTTACCTCCAAGAGGGCTTCACCCGCTGCCTCGTGCGGCTCGTCGAACTTCTTAAGCTCGAACCAGTCGAACCAAATGCCCCCACAGCCGCCCTCGCAAACATCTACAGCGACATCGCCCGCCGTTATCTCCTTTAACTCATTTCCGCATGCCGGACATTTCATAATCTCTTGTCCTCCAAAAAGGCCAACATAAAGTCCACTTTCCAATAACTATCGGCGATTTCACCCGCCGCTCACGACAATTACCCGCGGACCCCGGAAAATGCGACTCACCTGCAATAGTGCTATTCGTCGAGCCCGAAGAATTCAAGCCACTGCTCCGTTTCGCCTTCGCTGAGCCCGTGCTCCTTGCCCATCGGCTCCTGCCGGCCGGCGACTCTCTTCCTGGCCAATTCTCCTTGAAGCTCGCTCCAGAAGGCCTCCGACTTAACCGCGTTTGCCCTTCTCGCCCGCGCCGCCTTGCGAAGCCTCCTGTCGCTGCTGACGACCGTCAACCTCCGCGGCGCCGTGTTCGCCTTTACCTTGTCCTCGATTACCGTATCCGTATCGGTGCCCAGCCCCGCAAAAAGCACCTCGACCCCGTCGATATTATCGAAGTCGCTCTTGTCCCGCGGCCCCGTCCCGTCAAAAATAATCTCCCCCGCCTCCCCGATCCGCTTCAAATACCGCCCCACCACCCAGCACAGCCGGACATCACTAATCTCCTCCGGCCCCTCGGCCACCCCCATAATCGCCCACAACAAATTATGACCATCAATAATAAACACTTCGTATTATGCACGCCTTCCAGCAAGACCATCAATACGCTAATCCAAACATATTTCTCGACGAGTTGTCAACCCAGCAGCATGCGCATCGGATTGAGGGTCCGGTCGAATGGATTAAAGACGAGGCCGAGGATTTCTAACGTCACTATTCCCAACAGGGCTTCGTCCCCTTCTTCCCCCAGAATCACCGGCGTGTGGGCTTCTCCCTGTGGAAGAACGATATATGCCTCCGATACGGCCTTGTCAACGGTTGTCCCATCCGCTAAAGTGAATGTCTCCTTGCGCTTCGGCTTCAAGCCAATCGCCTGCCAGATCTTCTCCGGGAGAAGCGAATACGTGGCCCCGCTGTCCACAAGAAACCGAACCGTTTCCTGCTTCTCCCCTACACCTTTCACTCGGCCTTCGACGTAAATAATACCCATTATTGTTCTCCAGAGTCCTTAGCCTGTGCAACTGTGCTAACATCATACTATGGTATCAGCCCTGACGTTTCTATTATATACTCTAAACCTAAGGATTGAAAGTCAAAAATACCCCGCCTCTTGAAAGCCCGCGCTTACTGGTCTGCCGAAGCAGCCGTCCACTGCATCACCTCAGGCCTCGAATCGGGTGTGGCCGGATTTTCTGGCAAACCAATTTCTGCGTGGTATCTTGATCAAAGGGTGCCACGCTCAAACTTTGTTTGGGCGTGAATGCAAGCACCCCGACCGAGTGCCACGCTCAAACGACCGGGTGGCACGCTCAAACTTTGTTTGGGCGTGTCTCTATGTGAATATATGCGGCAATATGCAGTTTCCGAAGGCCTGAGCGTCGTTGCTTGAGATCGTTCTGGTATCAGCGAACACCTCCAAACAAGTTTGAAAGTGCCACCCGACGTGGCAATCTCCTCCTTTTCGAACGAATGAGATTGCTTCGCTGCGCTCGCAATGACGGAGCGCGTAATCCTTTGTCAGGAAGAACCTTATACTGTGCCAGGAAAATTAGCCACACCCCTCGAATCTTATTTCTCCCTGGACGATTGTTTTTTCGACTTTGGCTTTGACCTTCCAGCCGTGGTAGGGGCAGTTTCTGCTCTTGGAGACAAAGGTATTGACGTCGATTTCGTACTCGGTATCGGGATTTATGATAGTGATATCGGCCTGTTTGCCCTTGCTCAGCGTGCCCTTGTCGATACCGATTACGCCGGCGGGCCTGTTAGTCATCAGGCTAATCAACGCCGGCCAGTCCAGAATCCCCGGCTCAATGAGTGCTTTGACATAAAGCCCAAGAGCACACTCCAGGCTCGCAATCCCGAAAGGAGCCGCTAAGAACTCCAGCTCCTTCTCGCTCTGCAGGTGCGGCGCATGGTCCGTTGCCAAGGCATCAATTAGTCCCTCGCCAACCGCCCGCCTCAGGGCCTCGACATCGTTAGTCCCCCGCAGCGGGGGATTGACCTTGTAGTTCGTATCGTATTCCGAGCAGGCCTCCTCGGTCAAAAGCAAATGGTGCGGCGTTACTTCGCACGTAATCGGCAGAGAATCCGCCTTGGCGGCCCTGATAAGCTCGACCGACCCTGCCGTAGATATATGCAGGGCGTGGTACCGAACGCTCACTTTCCTGATAAGCTGGATATCCCGCCACAGCATCGCCTCTTCAGCCAGCGCATCTATCCCCGGCAGCCCTAATATCGTCGAGAAGTACCCCGCGTTCATCACCCCTTCGCCCACATACGCGTTGTCCTGGCAATGCTGAGCAACGAACACATCGAACATACCGGCATACTTCAGCGCCCGCAGCATAACCGCCGGGTCCTGCACCCCGTTGCCGTCGTCCGTAAAGCCGACCGCGCCGGCCTCGGCCATCATCCCCATCTCGGCAAGCTCAACACCCGCAAGGCCCTTCGTAATCCCACCCATCGTATAGACGTGCGTCTTCCTCGTCTGCCTGCCCTTTCGATGAATGTATTCGACGTCCGTCTCGTTTTCTATAGTGGGGTTCGTATTCGGCATACAAACAACCGAGGTATAGCCCGCCGCCACCGCAGCAGCAGAGCCGCTCGCTATCGTCTCTTCCTCTTCGTCGCCCGGCTC
>JAGMDR010000380.1 GCA_023128595.1 Planctomycetota bacterium
CTAAAGGACAAATCCAATGCAACCCTCTGTGTCGCAAAGGTTTACGAGAACAAACCACCCCAGACCTCTCCAAAAAACGAACCCAAAACGAACCCAAAACGAACCCAATTTCCCCTGCCCCAAACTCCCCATCCTTCCCAATTACCCACCCCCCGCGATACGCAATACGCGATACGCAATACGAAATACGACATACGACATACGCAATACGACATACGATATACGCAATACGACATACGATATACGAAATACGACATACGATATACGCAATACGACATACGATATACGCAATACGACATACGATATACGCAATACGACATACGATATACGCGATACGAAATACAAACCCAATACAAACCCAATTTCAAACGCGGCACCTACTCATTAACCGCATGAAGCCCAAATTCTTGAATTTTCACCTCAGAAATAGTTTGACAGGAGCGGCCGATTCGGTAACATACTGAGCTTTCGGCAGTAAATGGGAGCTTTTCTATGAAGAGCTTTATGGCAAAAAAGGGTCAGGTTGAGCAGAGATGGCTGCTTGTGGACGCCGACGGGGCTGTTCTCGGCCGAATGGCGGCGAAAATTGCGCCTATACTTATGGGCAAGGCCAAGCCCACATACACGCCGCACGTGGACGTGGGCGATTACGTAGTCGTGGTAAACGCCGAGAAAGTACAGCTTACCGGCAAAAAGGCCCAGACAAAGCAGTACGACTATTACACGCACCACCCCGGCGGGCATAAATACGTCAGCTTTGCCGATATGATGGCGAAGAAGCCTGAAAAGGTCATTGAGCTGGCGGTCAGAAGGATGCTGCCGAAGAACAAGCTCGCCAGAAAAATGCTGAAAAAGTTGAAGGTTTATCGAGGCCCGGAGCACGAGCACCAGGCCCAAAAACCTGAAAGAATAGAACTTGTTTGACAGGGTCAGCCTTGGCAGAGAACTGCCAAGCACGGATCCGGGAAGAATTTGAGTTATGGCAGAGACGAAAACAAAGAATCCTGCTGCGAAGGTCAGGTTGAGGGCCTCAACGGCAAAGCCGAAGCCGGCGGCCGAATCGGCCAAAAAGGGACCGGACAAGGGCGGGTTCTACTGGGGCACCGGCAGGAGAAAAAGCTCCGTGGCCCGGGTGCGAATCAAGCCCGGCAGCGGTAAATTCCTGGTCAATAAGAAACAGCTTGACGAGTACTTCAGGAGAGAGCAGGACAGAAAGGCGGTTATGGCGCCGCTCAAGGCCGTTGACGCAGAAAAATCATTTGACATCTTCATCAATGTAAAAGGCGGCGGAACCACCGGGCAGGCGGGGGCATCACTGCTTGGGATTGCCAGGGCGTTGAAGAAGTATGACGACAGCCTCGTCCAGGTGCTGAGGGACGGCGGGCATCTTACCCGTGACCCCAGAATGGTCGAAAGGAAGAAGCCCGGACAAAGAGGCGCCAGACGGAGGTTCCAGTTCTCGAAGCGTTAATTTGCAAATTTACTCTTGGATTATTACAATGGCCGCTGAGAGACAACCTTGGCGGCTGTTTTTATAAGAGGCAAAAAATATGATACGAGTAGCGATAATCGGAGCAAGCGGATATACCGGAGCCGAGTCGATACGGATCATCCTGCGGCACGCCGAGGCCCGGCTTACGTACCTGACGGCTCTGCCGGAGGAATGTGGGGCGGTGGGGGACGTTTTCCCGCAGTTCCAGGGGCGGTGCGATCTGGAGATCGAGCCTTTGGATATGGAGGAAGTTTCCGGGCTGGCCGACGTTGTGCTGTGCTGTCTGCCGCATAAGGTCTCGATGGGATTTGTGCCGAAGCTGTTAGAGGCGGGGCTAAAAGTCGTCGATTTTAGCGCCGACTATCGGCTCAAGGACGCTGCGGTCTATGAGACGTTCTACCAGGAGCATACCGACCCGGCTAATCTGGCCGAGGCGGTGTATGGCCTGCCGGAATTGTTCCGCGAGCAGATAAAGGGGGCTGATTTGGTGGCGAATCCCGGCTGTTATCCCACCGGGGCCGTGCTGGCCATTGCACCGCTGCTCAAAGAACGCCTTATTGAGACCGATTCGATCATTGTCAATTCCGTGACCGGCGCATCCGGTGCGGGCAAGAACCCATCTGAGAAGTTCCATTTTCCCAATATGAACGAGAATCTGTTTGGCTACGCGGTCGGTACGCACCGGCATACGCCGGAGATGGAGCAGGTTGCCGGCGAAGTGGCCGGGGCGAATGTGCAAATACTGTTTCAGCCGCACGTCGGGCCTTTCGACCGGGGGATTCTCTCGACCGTATATTGTTACCCGAAGAAAGAAATCGGCAACGAGCAGTTATTGAAGCTCTATGACGATTTCTACAAGGCCGAGCGCTTTGTCCAGGTGCGCAAGGACCCCGCCGCCGTCAAAGACGTCGCGGGGACAAACTACTGCCATATCTTTGTAACCTGCGTAAAGGGCAGAATCGTCTGCTTTTCAGCGATTGACAACCTCGTCAAAGGCGCCTCAGGCCAGGCCGTCCAGAATATGAACATCCTCTTCGGCCTGCAAGAGACAATGGGCCTCATATAAGAAACAGGCGGATATTCCTTATTTTATGGAAAAGGATGTTTGAATTATGGGCCGAGAGCGGATCATTTTGCTAACCACTGTATTGGGTTTGATAATCGGGGGTGTGGCCTGCTACCTTTTAGGGAAATATTTCCCAGACTATACCGCCAGAACGTATATTCAAGTTCTCCCACCATTACGAGTAGACCCTATTGTCTCCGCGTCGGCCGTGACGCAAAAGGATATTCAATATGGCCATCGTTTATCGATGGCTAACCTCATAAAGCAGCAAAGTACTCTGAGAAAATTGGTTGATAGAGATACGGTTCGTCAAACCAAATGGTTTAGGCGTTTTGGTGGGCCTGTAGATGAAGCTGTTCACAAGGCCTGTGAGGATTTGGAGAAGCATTTTGGTACTCTTGCCCATCGAGATAGCGATTTTATTGAGATGTGGATGACCTGTCGTGATGCCAAAGAAGCCACACTGATAGTTAATGAAATGTTCGATGTGCTTCTTGCTTCACACGATACAGAAAAGGCGGAGATTGCCGCCAAGATAAGTGCGCTTGAGAGTCAGCGGGATGTTGTTCAAAGAGAATTGGATGCGCTTGTAAAGAAAAGAGCTCTTGATTTGCCCCGTACACAGTCTGAGCAGCTTGAAAAGATAGGAGATGAAAGAGTACAAATGCTTATTGCGCTTAATGCGCAGGTCAAGAAATTGAGGATAATACTCGATGACCCGGGAAAAGCCAGGATACAGCGTGCCGCACGTGCCCCGGAGCCACTGCAGATGCGTTATCCTATATGGGCGTTCTTATGTCTTCCCGGTGGCGGCATACTGGGTTTTGTGTTTGGTACAGCGATTGTTTCTATATCCAAGAAGGCGGAAGACAAAAGCAAGCGCTTCGGTTAGCGAAAGCAAGGCGTATTTGAAAGGTAGCGATGGGATATGAGGGAAAACGTTCTGAAAGTTGCTACGTGTCAGTTTGCGGTGAGCCGTTCGGTGAGGCGGAATTCACAGGCGATCTGTGACTTTATGCGCCGAGCGAAAAAAGGCAGGGCTGACATAGTGCATTTTTCCGAATGTGCGCTGAGCGGGTACGTGGGCACTGATTTCCCGAACTTTGAGGGTTATGATTGGGATTTGCTCAAGGCGGAGACCGAAAAGATTATGGCCCTTGTGGGGGAGCTGGGCCTCTGGGTGGTTCTGGGCAGTACGCACAGATTGACCGAGCCGAACAAGCCTTATAATAGTCTGTATCTGATTAGCCCGGCCGGCAGGATCATTGATCGGTACGACAAGCGATTTTGCACGCCGGGGGATTTGCGGCGGCTGACGCCCGGCAGCAGGTTTGTGAACTTCACCATCAACGGCGTAAAGTGCTCGCTGCTTATCTGCTTTGACTTGCGTTTTCCGGAGATTTATCGCGAACTTTACAAGCAGGATGTGAATTGCATCCTTCAGTCGTTTTACAACGCCAGGCAGAAAGGGCCAAGCGTGCACACGCATATTATGCGGCAGACGATGCAGTGCCGGGCTGCGACGAACCATTTCTGGGTGAGTATGGCAAATGCGAGCGGGTACTATGCGCCGTATCCATCGTGTATAATTGCGCCGGATGGGGTGATTGTCCGCCAGCTCAGGGCAAATCGGGCGGGGATGATGGTCAATACCGTTGATTTGAGCAGGAAATTCTACGACCCTATGAAGGATTTCAGAGATATGGCGATTGCCGGAGCGCTTTGCAATGGGCCGCAGGTTACGAATGACCCGCGTACGATAAATACTACGGATCTTTAGTGGAGATGTTGTGCACAGCACAACCTGTCGAACTGTTGCCTTATGCGTAAGATGTGCGGTACAATTCGTTCATAGCGCAATAATGGGTTCGGGACTCAAACATGATAAGAAACACGGACAAGTTGAAGAAGTTCTACCAGGACCTGATCAGGAAAGAAAACATTTCCCATAAAGAGGCCCTGGCGATATATGAGGCAATGCACAAAGAAGCCGTTTCTCTGGGGATTATCAATTCCGAGAATATCTTAGAGGGATTGGAAGTTGATTTGAGGATTGCCAGAGCAATTAACGGATTAGGCCCGTGATAGAAGAATTGTTAAGAAAAATAGCTGAGCGTTTGGACGAAGCTAACATTCCCTATATGATTATCGGGGGCCAGGCCGTTCTCTTATACGGGACGCCGCGTCTGACACGAGACGTCGATATAACTTTAGGGGTGGATACGGATAAATTTGCGTCAATCGAGAGGATATGCGGGAAATTGGGGTTAAAGATTTTGCCCGAAGATCCGGAGGATTTTGCAAGAGAAACCAAAGTATTGCCTGCGGAAGAGACGGAGTTAAGGATGCGCGTGGATTTTATCTTTTCATTTACTCCGTATGAAGCCCAGGCGATGGAGAGAACAAAAGAAGTTCTAATGGATGGGTATCCGGTGAAGTTTGCATCCTGTGAAGACGTTATTATTCATAAGATGATCGCAGCAAGAGCTATCGACGCCGAAGACGTAAAGAACATGCTGATAAAAAACAAAGACTCGATTGATTTTGAATATATCAAGAGATGGCTTTTGGAGTTTAGTGAGATTCCGGAGCACGAAGGGATATTAGAGAAGTTCAATAGGCTGTATTCGCAACGGTAAAGATGTTGTGCACAGGACAACCTACCGAACTGATGTTTGTTGTGGATGTGTTTTTTGCAGACAGGTGAAATTATGGGAGATTTTTTTGATTGGCCGAAGGATTTGGGATTCGACGAGGCATTGCGGTGCTTTTTGGTGATTTCCGTTATTGGGTTCTTTGTGAGTTTCATCTTTAACAGGAAAAGCAAGAGCTGCCCCGTCCTCGCGGTGGAGCTGTCGATATTGGCTACGCTTTTAATTTATCCTGCCATAAATGCCTACCTAAATATGGCCACCATGTCGGATTACGGGCTTGCCGGCGACGTCACCGACTTTCCACGCAGCCCCTTGGTATTCTTTTTTCCGCTGCCTGTCTGCGTCCTGGTTTCTCTTGTGTTCTACGCCTTTAGAGCAAGGCTCAAAGACCCCTTGCTGTCGCCATCCATCAAGGGCTGGACGAAAGCCCGCAAGGCTGCGTGGATTTTGGCCATTCTTGCCGGCGGCCTGTGGCTGTGTGTGAATATGGCCTTTGAGAAAAGTTTCGAGCTGTTGACGGTGGCCCGGTTCTTCGTTTATACCCTGTGCGGATTCGCGGCGTATTTAGCCGTTGAGCTTATTCTCTGGATGGTGAGACTGCTCTTGGCCACAGCAGACGGACAGCAAGCGCAAGATACTTGATGAGATAGACGAAGGATATATGGAAGATGGCTAATAATACTATTACTGCGGCGCGGGGGTTTTTGGCGGCGGGGGTTGCTTGTGGGGTCAAGAAGTCGGGCCGGTCGGATTTGGGGCTGATTGTTTGTCCGACGGGGGCGAAGGCAGCGGCTGTCTTTACGACCAACAAGGTCGTATCGGCGGCGGTGCGGGTGTGCAGAGAGCACGTGAAAAACTCTGAAATTCAGGCTGTGGTGGTCAATTCGGGCAATGCCAATACCTGCACGGGGCAGAAGGGTATTGATAACGCAATCAAGATGTGTTCGGCCACGGCTGAGGAGATCGAGGCCGAGGCGCCGAATGTCCTGGTTGCTTCGACGGGGATTATCGGCGAGCAATTGCCGATAAGGAAGATTACCGCAGGGATTGCCAGGGCGGCGGCGAAGCTTTCGGCTTCGGCGCCGGCGGGGCTGGACTTTGCCAAGGCGATAATGACGACGGACACTAAGCCCAAGCAGGCTGTTCGGCGGCTCGATATATCCGGGGCCGAGGTTACGATAGCCGGGGCGATCAAGGGGGCGGGGATGATTGGGCCGAATATGGCGACAACGCTCAGTTTCATCACGACAGATGCGGCGATAACCAAACCTCTGCTGAAAGTGGCGCTGAGGCGTGCTGTGGGTGATTCCTTGAACAAGCTGACCGTTGACGGCCATCAGAGCACGAACGATACGTGCATAATTCTTGCTTCGGCTCTGGCGGGGAATCGGCCGATAGTGAGCCAGTGCCCGCGGTATAAGAGGTTTGCGAAGGTATTGGCCCAATTGTGCGACGACCTGGCCAAGCAGATGGCGCACGACGCCGAAGGGGCGACCCGGATATTCAAGGTTGTGGTCAAAGGAGCGGCTACGACGGCCGATGCCGCCAGCGCGGCCAGGGCCGTGGCTGATTATCCGCTGGTTAAATGCGCCGTTCACGGCGGCGACCCCAACTGGGGCAGGATTATCTGCGCGGTCGGCTCGGTGGGCGTCAAGCTCAATCCCGACAAGCTCTCCTGCAAGCTCGACGAGATAACCGTCTTTAGAAACGGCGCCCCGAAGAAATTCGATACAAGAAAGGCGAGCAAGGTCGTTTCGCAGAGACAACATACGATTACAGTGGATTTGGGGGCGGGCAAGGCGAGCGATTTCTGCTACGGCTGCGACTTGAGCGCCGAATACGTGAGAATCAACGCCGATTACCACACATAAACTCGTATATCGACGGTCGGGTGTCCTATGTCGGATGTCGTGTGAGCGATTTGTCTGGCGTTATTGCTCTATTGTCTCTGATGTCTCGGTGTTCTCGGCGGTGAATCAAATCCTGTGTTAATCCGTCTCCAAAGACAAAATCCATTGAGTCATCTGCTTATTTTCGCTTTCTTCCTGCTTTCGGGAATAAAAGAGTTGAAAAAAGGCTCTCTTCGATTAGACTTCGGGCAAATTTGTATGCGTTGAATTGGGTGGAAATTGTAACCGAGCAGGAAAAGGAGCAGACAAGTGAAAGTTCTCAAGAGCATAGTTGGTCTTTCGGTGCCGAGCCTTGTCTTTAGCACAGCGGCAATGGCGACCGAAGGCGCCGAATCGGCAGAGATGGCCGGGACGCCTTGGAGCTGGTGGATTGCGCCGATAGCTTCGCTGTTGGCGCTGGGCTTCGCGTGGTATTTCTACAAAAAGGTGATGGAGGCCCCGGAAGGCACCGAGAAAATGATAGAAATTGCCCGCTACGTGCGAGAGGGGGCATACGCGTATCTGTTCAGGCAATACAGCGTTGTTTCATTGGTGTTTCTGGTCCTGCTGGCTATCCTAGCTTTCTGCGCTTATTTGGGCGTTCAGAACCCCTTTGTTCCGGTCGCATTTCTGACAGGCGGGTTTTTCAGTGGCCTGTGCGGGTTTTTGGGGATGAAGACGGCGACAAACGCCTCTGCCCGGACGGCCCAGGGCGCCAACAAGAGCCTGAACAGCGGTCTGCAGGTGGCTTTTCGCTCCGGTGCGGTTATGGGCCTTGTCGTTGTGGGGTTCGGGCTGCTGGATATCTCTCTGTGGTATCTGGTGCTCGATAAGGTCGTTTACACGGCGGCGAATATGAAGGAAGGCCTTGACTTCCTCGGTCTGACACTGGTCAAGGCGGGGATGAGCTCGGACCACAAGCTCGTCGAGATCACCACGACGATGATTACATTCGGTATGGGCGCCTCGACGCAGGCGCTGTTCGCCCGTGTCGGCGGCGGAATATACACAAAAGCCGCGGACGTTGGGGCCGATCTGGTCGGCAAGGTCGAGGCCGGTATCCCGGAAGACGACCCGCGAAACCCGGCTACTATCGCTGATAATGTGGGTGATAATGTCGGCGATGTCGCCGGTATGGGGGCGGACCTTTACGAGAGCTACTGCGGCTCGATTCTTGCGACGGCTGCGCTGGGGGCGGCTTTGACGTTATCGAGCCAGGCGGATGTTTTGCGTGCCGTTCTCGCGCCGATGCTTGTTGCGGGAATGGGCATTATCCTATCGATTGCGGGCATATTCATGGTTCGCTGCAAGGAGGACGCCGGCCAGAAGAACCTGCTGCATGCACTTTTGTTGGGGACTTTGGGCAGTTCGGGTCTGATTATTCTCGCTGTGGCGGGGCTGGCCTGGGCCGGCTGGATTACGTGGGGTATTTTCGGCTCGGTTGTCTCCGGGCTGGCGGCCGGTGTGCTGATAGGTCAATTTACCGAATACTATACCTCAGATGAGTACAAACCGGTCCGCGGTATCGCCGAGCAGACAGAGATGGGGGCTGCAACAACGATTATCGACGGTTTTGCAACCGGCATGTTTTCGGCCGGTCTGCCGGTAATAACGATTGTTATCGGCATTTTGTGTGCGTTCGGCTTTGCCGGGGGCTTTACCAATATACCGATGGGCCTTTACGGCATCGGGTTTGCAGCGGTCGGGATGCTGGCCACATTAGGCATTACCTTAGCGACCGATGCTTATGGGCCGATAGCCGATAACGCCGGCGGCAACGCCCAGATGAGCGGCCTGGGCGAGGAGGTCAGGAAGAGGACCGATGCCCTCGATGCCCTGGGCAATACCACCGCTGCAACGGGAAAGGGATTTGCGATAGGCTCGGCTGCCTTGACCGCAATGGCTCTATTGGCGGCCTACATCGAGGAGGTGCGAATCTGGATCGCGAGACTTGCCGAGGAGGCCGGAGAAGAAGGCGCCGAAGCAGTGTACTACGTCGGCGAGGTTGCCTTTGCCGCCAAAGACGGGGTCGCAGACGCGATAAATGTTAAAACCGCCGACATTATGGAATTTGTCAGCGCCTACGGGATGAACATTATGAATCCCAAGCTGATTGGGGGCCTTTTTTTAGGGGCTATGATGGCGTTTGTATTTTGTGCGATGACGATGAAGGCGGTTGGCAGGGCGGCCGGCGCTATGGTCAATGAGGTCCGCCGGCAGTTCAGGGAGATTCCGGGTATTATGGAGGGCACGGGCCAGCCGGATTATGCCGAGTGCGTCTCGATTTCGACCAAAGGGGCGCAGAAGGAGATGATCCTTCCGTCGCTGTTAGCTATTATCGTTCCGGTCGTGACGGGACTGCTTTTAGGTGTGGCCGGGGTGATGGGTCTGCTGGCAGGGGGGTTGACCTGCGGCTTTGTCCTTGCGATCACGCTCAATAACGCCGGCGGCGCCTGGGACAACGCCAAGAAGTACATCGAAAAGGGCGCCCACGGCGGCAAGGGCTCGGATGCACATAAGGCCGCCGTCGTTGGTGACACCGTTGGCGACCCCTGCAAGGACACCTCCGGACCGAGCCTGAATATTCTGATAAAGCTGATGACGATGGTCAGCGTGGTTTTCTCGGGCGTTATCGTGAAGTTCGCCCCGCAAATCAGCGAATGGCTGCACTTGGGCGGCAAATGAGCGTGTTTTGGTTCGGGGATGCGAAAAAAGCGGCTGTTTGCCGGGGGCTGGGCGGTTGACGTAAACTGCTTATAAGTGTAATCTATTGGGGCGGCCAAATAGGCTGCCCTTTTCTATTGAAGTTGAGGATTTGAGATTTGACGGACACCGAAAGTGAACAGGCGCGGGAGTTTGCCCTGTCGGCTGCGAATTTAGCGGGCGGGCGGCATTGCACCGATATCGTGGTCCTGGATTTGAAGGGCAAATCGCCGGCCACCGACTATTTTGTAATCGCCACCGGCACGAGCAACAGGCAAATGCGGACGGTCGCCGATGAAATCTGCCAGGCCGCCAGAGACCAGGGCCTGCAGCGCTTCGGCAGGGCCGGCTATGACCAAGCCCGCTGGATTCTGCTGGACTATGTCGATGTCGTAATTCACATCTTCGACAGCGAGTATCGCGAATACTACGACCTCGAATTGCTCTGGGGCGACGCTGAGAGATTGATGATTGATGATTGATTATTGAGTATCTGATGAAGCCGGTCATTTGGGAACTCGAAGAACGCATTTCTGAGGCGATGAGAGAGTATGCGCAGATTCCGGGGGCTTGCCCCGCTATCGTGCGGCCTGCCACCGACCCGAAGTTCGGCGACTATCAAGTCAACGGGATTATGGGCTTGGCCAAGAAAATAAAAGCTGACCCTGTGGCTACTGCCCAAGCAGTGGCTAATAGCTTAGACCTGAACGAATTCTGCACATCGTGGAACGTCGCTGGGCCTGGTTTTATCAATCTGGAGTTGAAAGCCGAATTTGTTGCCCGGAGGATGCTCGAAATCAACGAAGATGTGTCCGGGTTGGCGGTAGAGAAGGCAAAGATACCGAGAACTGTCGTCGTTGATTTTTCGAGCCCCAATATCGCCAAGCAGATGCACGTCGGCCATCTGCGGAGCACTATCATCGGTGACGCCACCTGCCGAATCTTAGAATTCCTCGGCCACAAGGTCATCCGCCAAAACCACATCGGCGACTGGGGCACACCAATGGGTATGTTGCTGGTCATAGTAGAAGAATTACAAAGTAAATTTATTCAAAACATTGAAAATTTAGAAAAATTTAACCCTGAATCCCCTCTTCCTGCCCCTATCCCATTAGAGGAAATAGAACAACTTTATAAAGATGCAAACAAACGGTTCGAGGTTGATTCACAATTCGCCGCAAAAGCTAAGAAATATACATATAACCTACAAAGGGGTATAGTAAATACATGGTGGCATATACGTAATATAAGTTTATCGTCGTGCCAAAAAATATATGATACGTTAGATGTGAAATTGAATATAGAGCATGTTAGGGGTGAAAGTTTCTACAAAAATTTGCTTGTAGATGTTGTAGATGATTTGAAAAAAGCTGGCATTGCTATCGAATCAGATGGGGCGATTTGCGTTTTTCCTGACGGCTTCAAAAATAAAGATGGTCAATCGCTGCCATTGATAATTGAAAAATCAGATGGTGCATTTCTGTATGCGACAACTGACTTGGCGGCGCTGCGGTATCGTGTTGATGAGCTGGGTGCGGATGCGATAGTTTATGTTACCGATGCGCGGCAGAAGCTGCACTTTGAGATGCTGTTTGCAGTTGCGCGGATGGCCGGGTGGGCGAGTGAGGATGTTGAGCTTTCGCACGTTATGTTCGGCAGTGTTTTAGGTGCGGGCGGCGCGCCGTTGAAGACGCGCGAAGGCGAGAACGTCAAATTGAAAGAGCTGCTCGATGAGGCGGTGGAACGGGCCAACGCAGTAGTCGAAGAAAAGAATCCGGGCTTGCCCGCGGAGAAGAAGGCCGAGATCGCCAAGGCTGTGGGAATCGGCGCCGTCAAGTACGCCGATTTTTCCAACAACCGGACGAGCGACTATATCTTCAGCTTCGACAAGATGTTAGCGATGGAGGGCAATACGGCTCCGTATATGCAGTACGCATACGCGCGGATAAAATCGATCGAGCGCAAGGCACAGAGCAGGGATGTGGACATCGAAACCGAGCTTACCGGCTTAAAGGCGCTTAGTTTGAGTGACCCGGCGGAGCTGGATTTGGCGAAGTATCTGATTCGCTACGGCGAGGCGATTCAAGCTGCCGCCGCCGACTACAGGCCCAATTACCTGACCAGCTACCTTTATGAACTGGCACAGAAATTCAGTGCGTTTTATACGAACTGTCCTGTTCTGGATGCCGGGCCCGACAAGAGGCCGACAAGACTTTTGCTCTGTGATTTGACTGCGAGGGTAATCGGACACGGGCTGAGTGAGCTTTTGGGTATAGGAGTTGTCGAGCAGATGTAATGTCATTTCGAGCCCTGTCCTGAGCGCGGTCGAAGGAGCAGTCGAGAAATCTGTTGAAACAATGCTATATATGCAATACGAGATACGATTCACGAGAGACGAGGGCCGAGAGCTATGAAAATAGTGCAAAAGGATTTTCGCGTCAGTACCAGGGGCCGTAACCAAATGATCGACATCACGCGCAAGGTCAGCACCGTCGTGAAGGAATCGGGAATTGCCGACGGCGATGCAATAGTCTATTGCCCTCATACGACGGCGGCGATTACCATAAACGAAAACGCCGACCCGACGGTTCCGCAGGACATACTCCTGACGCTTGAGGAGCTGATCCCCCATTCGCGGCCGGGCTATCGGCATTTCGAGGGCAACTCGGACGCCCATTGCAAGAGCTCACTGGTTGGCTGCAGCGAGCAAGTCCTGATAAGAGACGCGGCACTGAAGCTCGGCTCCTGGCAGGCCATATTCTTCTGTGAATTCGACGGCCCCCGCAGCAGAACGGTTGTAGTCCAAGTCCGCGGACAATAGGCCGGAGAGAATCACCTGACCACTTGATGGCCACGCGCAAATCAACTCAGGCCGCCCCTACGCGCATAAAATAGGCGAGGTGGTGGGACCGGCTGGGGGGGAGACCGGTGCACCACACTGCCTCGCCGAGGTTTGTACGCTGCAAAAAGCAGCATAGCTTCACTATATTAGATACCAACTGAAAAAAGCAACTCTTCGGTCTATTCTTTGTCAAAGAAAAAAACGAAAGAGACACTCCTGAGGGGACTTATCCCTAAACCCCTATTCTCTTGTAGTATTATTATATAACCTAAGTCGGCAAAATACAAGTGAAAAATTGACTTTTTTTCGTCTTTTTTTCGGTCCTCGTGGCGTCTGAGCAAAGGAATATCGGACTAAATGGCCTGAATATCCGCCGTATTGGCTCGTACTATGACCGACAAATCTCACGATCGGCCGTTTTTGTGATGTCCCGCGTGACAAGAAGCGGCCCCCAAAACAGCCGAGGGCCGCAGAATATACGCCCGCAACAAAGGCCTAACCAAATCACCACCCTGCCCGGAGCTGTCCCCAGCGATCAGCCAAACCTTTGCCCGAACCCCCCGGATTCGGCAGTCAACCGCTATCTGTGCCGTGCAGAAAACAGGGCCGCCGAAAATCAGGCTTCACTCACTTTTATGCTGGCAATGTCTTCCACAGACTGGTATTTTGGGCGCATCGTCGTTTGCAGCCAATCGGTTTTCCTGCTTGGGTCTCTGGATGTTTGTAATGTCAAAGATTTCTGAGAGAATTGAGCACGTAAAGCAGACCATCAACTCTGCCTGTGCCCGGGCGGGCAGGGAGCCAAGCGAGATAAAGCTTGTCGTCGTCACCAAATCTGCGACAATTGAGGCGATCAAAGAGGTTATACGTCTTGGCTTCACGGAGCTTGGTGAAAATCGGGTTCAACAGCTAAAGAAGGTCTCCACTCAGGTGAGCGGTTTCCTGCAGGCCAACGACAAGAATTCGAGCTCTCCAAAGCAAGTCAATTGGCATATGATAGGCCATCTGCAGCGTAATAAGGTTCGACAGGTCTTGCCTGTAGCTTCTCTGATACATTCGGTTGACACGCTTCGCCTGGCCGAGGAGATAAACGGTTCGGCCGCAAAGCTCAATCTGTGCCCCCGGGTGCTTCTGCAGGTCAACACCTCCAACGAGCCGCAGAAATACGGTGTTCCCGTCGGTGCCGCCACCCATCTGGCTGAGCAGACAGCGACCCTGCCAAATTTGCAACTGGTTGGTCTTATGACGATGGCGCCGCTCACTCATAATAAGGACATCGTGCGGGCCTGTTTTGTTCGCGCTCGTGAGCTGTTTGTTGAGATACGCGGCGAGAAAATCGTCGGCCCGGAGTTTGCCGAGCTTAGTATGGGTATGAGCTCCGACTACGA
>JAGMDR010000381.1 GCA_023128595.1 Planctomycetota bacterium
GTGGCGGACCATCCGAACGTGGGGGTTTGCTGGAACTGCAATTCGCAGGATTTGCAGGGCGAGGGCTTAGAGCATAACTTCAACTTAGTTAAGGGCCGATTTGGTGATACGGTTCATATTCGCGAGTTGAATATCGGCAGCTATCCTTATCAGGAGCTTATGAATCTGTTTGTGGGGATGGACTACGCCGGGTGGATATTGCTTGAGGCGCGGACGAACCCCAAAGACAAGGTTGCGGCGCTGGCCAAGCAGCGTGAGGTCTTTAAGGATATGATTGCCAAGGCGCAGGCGGGTGGAGTTAAGCCCGGAGGCGGGGTAAAGATTGTCGAAGCGGACAAGAAGCTGCGGGTGGAGATCAATGGGAAGCTGTTTACGGAGTACAACTACCAGGATGTTCCGAGGCCGTTCTTTTATCCGGTGATTGGGCCAACGGGCGTGCCGATTATTCGTCACTGGCCGATGAAAGAGGGCAAAGACGAGGCGCAGGACCACGTGCACCATAAGAGCCTGTGGTTTACGCACGGGGAGGTGAACGGTCAGGATTTCTGGGGTGAGGGCAGCAGGAGCGGTAAGATTGTTCACGATGGTTTCGTTAAGGTCGAATCCGGTTCGAGAGTGGGCGTTATCGAGTCGAAGAACAAGTGGGTTGCGAAGGATGGCAAGGTTGTCTGTACGGACACGCGGACGCACAGGTTTTACAATCGTCCGGGCGGACAGATAATGGACTTCGAGATAACGATCCACGCGTCGGAGGGGAAGGTTGTCTTAGGCGATACGAAGGAGGGATCGATGGCGATTCGCTTAGCTCCGACGATGCGGGTCGAAGGGAAGGTCGGCAAGGGGCACATTATCAACAGCGAAGGTCATAAGGATAAATCTGCGTGGGGCAAGCGTGCGGCGTGGTGTGATTATTACGGGCCTGTGGAAGGTGAAACCGTGGGGGTGGCTATTTTCGATCATCCGAAGAATCCGAAGCATCCTACGTGGTGGCACGTTCGGACGTACGGGCTGTTTGCGGCGAATCCGTTCGGTGTGCATAACTTCGAGGGCGGACGCAAGGGGGTCGGGGATATTACTATCGAAGCCGGCAAGAGTCTGACGTTTAAGTATCGATTCTATTTTCATAAGGGCGATGCAAGGCAAGGCAAAGTGGCTGAACGTTACCGCGAATACGCGGCGACGAAATAGAGAAATAGTGGCGAAAGTTGACTTTGGGTATTCCTGAAAAAGGCGTATGAGAATGAGTTCTGTAAAATTGCAGATTAGGCCTATATTGTTGAAGAAAATCTTTTTTGTGATTTTCTTCAACGATCACCCAACCGCTTACGGCACGGCCTGGGGGCTGTTAGAAACGAAAAAATGAAAAGACGATTTTTTCCTTTCTAAGTAGGCCTAATCTGCAATTTTGCAAAAGCCTTAGTACGGTAATAGGAAATATAAGGAGAAGAATTATGAGCAAGTTTAGTCGTCGAGATTTTATAAAGACAACGATGGCGGCCGGTGCGGCGATGGTCATGGCCGCTCCCAATTCGCGGGTCCGCGGTGCGAATAACGACCTTCGTTTTGCGGTGGTCGGCACGGGGGGCCAGGGCGGCAATCACATCAAGTACTTCAACGAAAAGAAGGGTGTCCGTGTGGTGGCGATTTGCGATGCTGATAAGGCATATGTGGAGAAAAGGGCACGCGATTTTGAGAAGAAATACGGGCAAAAGGTCAAGACGTATATTGACGTTCGCGAGTTGTTGGAGGACAAGAACATCGATGCGATCACGTCTGCGACGCCGAACCACTGGCATTCGTTAGTGACTATCTGGGCATGCCAGGCGGGGAAAGACGTCTATATCGAGAAGCCGGTTTCGCACAACATCTGGGAAGGCCGAAAAGCGGTCGAGGCGGCGCGGAAGTACGACCGGATCGTTCAGACCGGTACGCAGAAGCGCTCGGACGGGGGATTGATAGAGGCCTTCAAGTACATACAGGAAGGCAAGATGGGTGCGATAAAGTGGTCGCGAGGTTTCTGCTATAAGCCTCGCTTTAGCGGGAACGGGATTGTTAACGGGACGAATGGGCCGATTTCGCCTCCGGCGACTGTAGATTATGATCTGTGGTGCGGGCCGGCGGATATGACGCCTCTGCGACGCAAGCAGTTGCACTACAAATGGCACTGGGTTTGGAACACGGGCAATGGCGACCTGGGCAATCAGGGTATTCACGAGATGGATCTGGCGCGTTGGGCGCTGGGCGGCCCGGAGAAGCTGGCGCGGCGTGTTATGAGTATCGGCGGCAGGTTGGGAGTTAACGATGCGGGCGAGACGGCCAATACGCAGATTATTCTCTTAGATTACAAGCCTGCTCCGTTGATCTTCGAGGTTCGTGGTCTGCCGCGCAAGAAGGGCGACTCGTCGATGGACAACTTCCGCGGGACTCGGATCGGTATTTGCGTGCAGTGCGAGGACGGCTATTTTGTCGGCGGCGGCGGAGGCGGCTGGGCCTATACCAACGACGGCGAGAAGATCAAGCAGTTCAAGGGCGGCGGTGGCGGCGGCCATCACCAGAACTTTATCGACGCGGTCCGCAGCCATAAGGTCAGCGATCTCAACGCCGACATCGAGAAGGGGCATATCTCCAGCGCCCTTTGCCACATGGGCAACGTGTCCCATCTGGTGGGCAAGAATGCGTCGGTGGAGCAGATAAAGGAGGCTATCGGCGATAATGAGTACTTTATGGACTCGTTCGACCGTATGGTGAGCCATCTCAATGCGAACGAAGTCGATCTGAAGGGGACGCCGTTGACTGTGGGGCCGATGCTGACGATGGATCCGAGGACCGAGAAGTTTGTCGGCGATTACAGCGACTGGGCTAATATGCTCGTTAAGCGGAACTACCGCGAGCCGTTTGTTGTTCCGGATAAGGTCTGATGAAGTTTGCTCTTTGTAACGAGATGTTCGAGGGCCGGGCGATGGCCGAGGTCTGCGAGACGGCGAAGCGATTGGGATACGACGGGATTGAGATAGCGCCGTTTACCTTGGCAGGCTCGGCGGATGAGGTTTCCGCAGGTCAGCGCAAAGAAGTCCGGCGGATCGTCGAAGACAGCGGTCTGGAGGTTGTGGGCTTACACTGGCTCTTTGCGGGCCCCCCGGGCTTGCATATTACTACTACGGATGATGCGATATGGGGCAGGACAAGGGATTACTTGTCCTGCCTCCTTGATTTGTGCAGTGATCTTGGCGGGAAGGTGCTTGTTCTGGGTTCTCCGAAGCAGCGAAGCCTTGTGTCCGGGCAGACGAAGGAAGGGGCCTGGAAAAGGGCGGTTGATTTGCTCAGCAGCGTTCTGGACAAGGCTGCGAACTTAGGCGCGACGATATGTCTTGAGCCGCTGGCGCCGGTTGAGACGGATTTTATCAATACGGTGGCCGAGGGGATGGAGATGGTTCGTCAGATCAATCATCCTAATCTTAGGATTCATTTGGACGTCAAGGCGATGTGCTCGGAGGGCACGCCCGTGGCCGATATCATTCGTTCGGTCCGGGCAGAGGACGTGGGGCATTTTCACGTTAACGACGCCAATCTTTACGGCCCGGGGATGGGAGAGGTGGATTACGGTCCTATCGCCGAGGCGATAAAGGACATCGGGTGGGACAGGTGGCTGAGCGTAGAGGTGTTCAAGTACGACCCGGACCCGGAGACCATCGCCCAAAAGAGCATCGAATATTTGCGGGAATTCTGGCCCTGAGATTCGTCGCCTTGTGGTGCGTCAAAATGCCAAGTTGCGTGGAGCACGAACATAGTTGTTTTGTCGATGGCGATTTTGTGGGTCAAAACCTGCGGTAAAACCGGAGGCTAAATACAGATTGCTTCGTCCCGATGAATCGGGAGTCGGAAAAACGAGAAAAATCGTTCGGGGCCCCAGAGGTCCAAATTACCCCCCTGGTTGCCCTAATTTAGCCCTCTGCCCAAACGATTTTTCTCTCCAGACAATTCCAAGGCCCTGACCTGCAACGGCCAGCTACTCATTTCCCGGATGAACCTTTTTTCTTTGCGCGGATCAGGGAGTTCACGAACTCGTCCCGGTGGACGAGTGTTACCTCCGCAAAGCCGGCGCTTGTGAGGTCTTCGGCGTATTCGTCGAATGTGTAGGTTCCACCGGCGGGCGTTGCGACGAGCATATTGATTGCGAACAGGGCCCCTGCCGGGGGGCTGGTATGTGAGGGGTCCATAACGACATCACGTATAACCACAAGGCCGTCTTCTTTGAGGGCGGCGTGGACTTTGACGAAAAGCGCGCGGTTGTGCTCCCGCGAGTTCTGATGAGCGATAGCGCCGAGGAAAGTGAAATCTGCGCCGGTCGGCAGATCGTCCTCATAGAAGTCGCCAGCGAGCAGGGTTACGCGGTCGGATAGTCCGGCTTCGGTGAGGCGTTTTTCGGCCATTGGTATTGCGTGCGGCAGGTCGAAGAGGGTTGCTTTGGCCTGTGGGGCGGCCTGAAGAAAAGCAATTGTCCAGGTGCCGGATGCTCCGCCGACGTCGAGCAGGTAGGTAAAGTTCAAGGGCTGTAAGCGGCTGACGAGCTCGGCGGCTGCGGGAGCGGAGAAGTTGTGCATAGCTCCGATGAAGGCGGCGTTGTCGGCGGCTTCTCCTCGGATGCTGGGCGTGCGCTCGGGCGGCTTTCCGGTCTGGGTTATGCGAGCCAATTGGACCCAGCGGCGCAGGCAGTTGGCTAAGTGCCGGACCATCGGCAATAGATTGTTGGGACTTGTTTCGGTAAGCAGCTCGGTCAGGTTCGGAGGGACGCTATAGGTGTTGTTCTGCTTGGTCAAGAGTTCCAGGGCGGTAAGGGCGTCGAGCAGGACGGCTGTTGCGCGGGGGTCGGTGTGAAGCTCGGCGGCCAAAGCCTGAGCGGTCATCGGGCTGTTGTGCAGCACGCTGAAAATGTCCAAATCGGCTGCTGCAGTCAGGACACAGGCCGGCTGAAACGCCCGGGCCGCGTTGGAGATCTCGTCCACAGTCCATTGCTTTGGCATCGTCGGGGTCCTTTCGTGATAAGCGGTGCGTTTGACACAACAGCGACAGTATATTGACTAAAACCGCCGGATGTAAGGCAAATTTCGAGAGAAGCCGGGCAAGAGCGGAGCAAAACGGCGATTATTAGGGACGCTGCCCGGGATATCGATGGAAGTTGCCGTCGGTTGAGCAGTGTGGACGGGGCTGAATTATTTTTGGATGTTTGTTCTTGACGAGTCGGCGGCACGGTTGATAATTGATGGTATAATTGATGATTGATAATTTGGGCAGAGGGCGTATAGTACAGGTATGTATCGAGTTCTCTGATTGTTAGTTGGACGGTTATTGCGAAGCCGCCGGATCAGGTTAAGAGTTGAAAGGAGGCCATTATGGCAAGGATAGTTCTGACCACAGCACTCATAGTCCTATTGAACGTATTGGTTGGCTGCAATAGTGCCGACAAAGGGCGGGGCCAGCTCAAGGCGCCGCGTATCGCAGCAGCACCGGTCGTTGAGATCGGCAGCGCCGCTGAAGCCGACATCATCGAGCAGGTGGCGATTAACCGGCAGGCGTATCAACGGGCCCTTGAGATGCTGGTTGGGCACTATAGAAAGACGGGCAACAATATGAAGCTCCAGTGGGCGAATAAGGAGCTGGGTGCGCTGAGCGCTATGCCGCAATACAACTACATAATCGAGGCGAGTATAGCCGGCCCGGACCTCAAGGCCAGTGCGTCGATTCCGGAGGCGGATGAGCTGTATAAAGAGGCGGTGGGCCTTCATAAGAAAGCCAATAAGCTGGTCCTTGTTAAAAACAACCGCCTGCTACGTCTGGCGCTGGATAAGTACAATCAGGTTATAAGGAAGCATCCTGCCAGTGACAAGATCGATGATGCGGGGTTCAAGGCCGGCGAGATTTATGAACACTTCAATGACCACTCGATAGCACTTGTGTACTTCCAGAGGGCGTATCAGTGGGACGCAGCGACGCCTTATCCTGCGAGATTCCGTGCGGCAATGATTCTCGACCGGCATCTGCACCGCAGGAGCGAGGCGCTGGAGCTTTATCAGCATGCCGTCGAGACCGAAGGCAAGCGGGGGAAGTACAGCAACTGGAAGCAGTTTGCGGAAAAACGGATAGGCGAGCTGACCAAGACGGCTGAGCCGGGGAAGCAACGCTGAAAAAAGATGATGTAGAGATTTTCAGGAATTGAATCGCGGGCCTGGCTGGAAATCAGGCCCGTTTTTTTATGTTAAGAGGAGTTTTGCAATAGTCTTATAACAACGAAAGCGATGCTGTCGGGATTTGAGAAAAACGTTGGTGATTTCATAAGGGCGAACGAGCTTTTTGGCTCGGCGGAGAGTGTTTTGCTGGCTGTTTCCGGTGGGGCCGATTCGACGGCGCTTCTATATACGATGCAGGTGCTGAAGGCCGGGGGCTTTGTCGGTGCCGAGCTGATTTGTGCCCATATAAATCACGGGTTGAGAGGTGCTGCGGCGGATGAGGATGAGGGTTTTGTCGTCGAGCAAGCGGGGGAATTAGGGTTGGAGGTGAGGACCAGGCGGCTGGACGTGCGCGGGTTTGCGCGGAGCGAGAAGGTATCGCTTGAGACTTCGGCGCGGCAGTTACGGATTGAAAGTCTGCTTGAGATTGCAAAGGCCAATGGTTGCGATTTGATAGCGACGGCGCATCAGAAGGACGACAACGCCGAGACGGTTGTGCAGCGATTCATCCGCGGTACGGGGATTCGCGGTCTGGGTGGCATTTGGCCTGCGCGGGTCTTTGCCGAGAAGTTCAAGTTTGTAAGGCCAATGCTGTGCGTCAGGCGGAGCGAGATTGTTGAATACTTGAGGGGGCGGAATCTGAAATGGCGCGAGGACGATACCAACGCCGACTGCACGTATAGGCGCAACTACATTCGGCATCGGCTGCTGCCGGTGCTGCAGGCCGATTGCAGCGGGTCGGTTGTCGAGCAATTGTTCGATCTGTCGCAATCGGCGCGGAGGTATTATAGTCTGGTTTGCAGTCGTGCAGATGAGGTCTGGACAGAGTCGGCTGATTCTGAGGGCCGAAGGATTGTGCTGGATTGCAAGAGGCTTTCGGCTGAACCGGCGCCGGTGAAGGTTGAGCTTATCCGGCGAGGCCTGGCGGGCCTCGGCAGCGGCGAGAGGGACCTGACGCAAGGGCACTACAAAAGGACATTGCGGTTGGCCGAACAAAACGCCGGCGGCAAAGAGATCGAGCTTCCGGGCGGGTTTGTGGTTCGGCGCGAATACGGGAGGCTGATTTTCGAGAGGACACAAAACAAGCCGGAAAGACCGATGGGCGAAGCCGTTGAGGTGAAGATTCCCGGGCGGACCGTGTTCGGGCGGTATGTGATAGAGGCAAGCGTTATCGAGACACAAGAGGACGCAGGAAAAGAGATAGCCACAAAGACACCAAGACACGAAAAGAGTGAAGTGGATTCCCGCTTGCGCGGGAATGACATTGGGATAGTCAGCCGCGAAAAGGCACAAAAGGACGCAAAAAGGTTGGTGGATTCCCGCTGGAGTTTACCCCGCACTTCGATGCGGGGCGGGAATGACAGTGGGGCAGGCAAGTTTGTTGAGCGGTTTGATTTGGACAGGGTGCAGCCGCCGGTGGTGGTTCGGTTTCGGCAGGCCGGGGACAGGTTTGTTCCTTTGGGGTTAGGGGCCCAGAAGAAGGTGGGCAAGTTCCTGAGTGATGCACGGGTGGCCCAAGATATGCGGAGAAAAACACTTGTTGTTGCGGACAGTGAGAAAGTAATATGGGTTTGGCCGATCCGGATGAGTGAGCAGGTCAAGGTTACCGGTCAGACCCGGAAGGTTCTTCAAATAGGAATCACGGGCACATCGGGGTCAGCCGAAGGAAAGGAAACGGAGAGATGATAGATAGAGAACAATTATTGGAACACGCCAAGTCCCAGCAGGCTACCGACGTACATATCTGTGCCGGCGCGCCCATTCTCTTTAGAGTCGGAGGGGACCTGGTTCCTATTACAAAGGAGAAGCTGACTGCTGAGCAGAGTAGAGAAATATCCTTAGGATTGCTGACCGAAGATCAAATAGCTGAGTTTGAAAAGAACCTGGATTACGACTTAATGCTGGCAGACGAAGGCGGCAGATACCGGATAAATATCGGCTATTTTGACGGTAAGGTTGGAGCAACAATCAGAGTCCTTCCAACGACCGTCAAGACGATTGAGCAGTTGCTTCTGCCGGATATCGTCAAGAAATTGGCTCGCCGGAGAAAGGGACTGGTTCTGATAACCGGAAGCACCAGTCAGGGCAAGACTACGACGATGGCGGCGATGATAGATGAGATAAACACGACCTCCAAGAAGCACATAATCACTATCGAAGACCCGATTGAGTACGTTCATACAAACAAAGCCGGGGTTGTCCGGCAAAGGGAGGTCGGGCGGGACACCAAATCATTCTATGCGGGTCTGCGGGCCGCTTTGAGGCAGGACCCTGATGTAATTGCGATTGGTGAGATGAGGGACTATGAGACAATTAAGATTGCCTTGTCGGCGGCGGAAACCGGCGTTCTGGTTCTTTCCACGCTTCACGTCATATCAATCGACAAGATTATGGAAAGGCTTTTGAGTTATGCACCAGCTACGGACGGAAGCCAGTTGAGGTTCCTGTTGGCCGAGTCTCTGCAGGGAATGATTCATCAGGAGCTGATCCCGACGGTTGACGGCGGGCAGAGGGTGGCGTGTGAAGTGATGGTTGTTACCAGCGCCGCCAAGAATATAATCAGAAGAAAAGGCGGATTCTTCCTGAGGAGTGTAATCGAAACAGGCAAGAAGCATGGTATGATTACGATGGTCTCATCCGTGGAGGCTCTACTCAAGCAGAAGCTTATAAGCGAAGGCGTTGCAAAGAGTATCCTGGCCAATTATACATAACCTTTTCAAACACGAAGCAAGAAGGCCGGGATAATGTGTGAAACTGCTGAAAAACGGGTTCTGGAATGGAGGGGGACGCCGATGGTCTGCCAATACAGTGGGAAGAAGTGGGTTCTTCATGCAAATACGTCGCTTTGTTGGTGTTTGATGCGATGTGGCGTGCTGAATTTGTCGGAAAGTTATTGAAATCGCGATGTAATTATGGTACTATAGAGCTTGAATTTCATAGGAGTGTCTCAGGAAAAGTGTGAAAACGTGCAGAAATGTTGTTTATGAAGTTAAATGGGAAATGTCAGGCAAAAAAAGGAGTACCTAATGAAGAAGAGAGTTGCTGTCGTTATTGCAATTTTTGCTATCCTGCTGTTGCTGGCGGGTGCGTGGGCATGGCGATGGTCGCGCAATGTGCTCGTGCTGGAGAATAAATCGGGCGGGATGGCCAAGGTCGTGACAGTGACCGTATGTGGTAAAAGTTACCAAGTGGAGAATCTGCATTCCGGCGATGCGAAACGGATCATCTTTGATGTGACAGGGGATAGCGGATTTCAGGTTGATGTTTCACTGGAAGACGGCACCGAACTTGCAGAGAACTTCGGCTATGTCACCGACGGCTTCGGAGGCTACGACAACAGAGCCACCGTCCAGATTTATAAAAACGGCATCGAAGGTAAACAAGAATACTGAATTCGAACAAGCCCCATGCCGCCAACGGACTTTGCTGCGGCTTATTCTCCGAGACAGAGATACCGGCAGAGGAGCTGGAGGCAGTAAAGGTACGGTTTCTCCTCCAATTATCACTACTGTAACTCTGGCACTGCCGAAAACCTTGGTTGCCGGTTCGCCGGAATAGTCCATTTGGCTTAAAAAGGCATGAGAAAGGATAATGGGTATGACTTATTTTGGCCGTCGCGAGTTTTTGAAGGTAATGGGGTCGAGCGCTGCGGCGATTGCATTAGCCGGCTGCGCCGGGGCATCGCAGAAGGGATCGAAGAAACAACGTAAGGGAGCGCCCAACATTGTCTTTGTCCTTGCCGACGATCTGGGGTGGGCTGAATTGGGGTGCTATGGCAACAAATTCAACGAGACGCCGAATCTCGACAGGCTGGCCCGCGAGGGTATGCGGTTTACGGGTGCTTATGCGGCGGCGCCGGTGTGCTCGCCTTTTCGGGCGGCGCTGATGACGGGGCAATATCCGGCGAGGGTGGGGATTACGGACTACCTTCGGCCGAACGACGCCAAGCATCTTTCGCCCGATTATGTCACCATCGCCGAGGCTCTCAAGCGGGTGGGTTACGCGACCGGTATGATCGGCAAGTGGCACCTTACCGGTTATGCCAACCACGGTGCGAAGGAATTCTCGCCTGATCTTCACGGCTTTGACGAAGTGATTGTCTCGGAGAACCGCGGGATAGGGGGCGGGAGCTATTTTCATCCTTATCACTTCAACCGCGAGATCAAGCAGCGTATAGCCGGCAAGGAATATCTCGTGGACCGGTGTAATCTCGAAGCGGTTGAATTCATCGAGCGGCACAAGGACGGGCCTTTCTTTCTCTTCCTGAGCCATTATGCCGTTCACACGAGGCTTCTGGGCAAGGACGAGCTGGTTGCCAAGTACGAGAAGAAGCCGGGCGCGGGCAAAGGAGACAGGGCCAAGCGAAACAATCCACATTTAGCTGCGCAGCTCGAGAGCATCGATGAAGGCGTGGGGATGATTATGGGCAAGCTCGCCGAATTGGGGCTGGCCGGCAATACCGTGCTGATTTTCACGAGCGACAACGGCGGCGAGGACCGTGTGACTTCCAACGCTCCGCTGCGGGCGGGCAAATCGACACTTTACGAGGGCGGCATCCGCGAGCCGTTGATCGTTCGCTGGCCGGGGGTGGTCGAGGCGGGCAGTGTGTGTAAGACGGCGATGAGCACGGTTGACTTTTACCCGACGTTTCTTCAGATTGCAGGGCAAAGGGCCGAGCGGGGCCGGATTCGCGACGGCGTTTCACTTTTGCCGCTGCTAAAGGGCGCCAAGGCCAAACTCGGGCGCGATG
>JAGMDR010000382.1 GCA_023128595.1 Planctomycetota bacterium
GAAGGGGTACGAGGCTGTTCCTCCGCCGCAGGTCAAGTGCTTTACGGAGTATCTTCGCGCATCGGGCTACTATTGCACAAACAATTCCAAGACCGACTACCAGTTCGCTCCGCCGTTCACTGCGTGGGACCAGAGCAGTAAGAGGGCCCACTGGCGCAACCGGCCTGAAGGCTCGGCATTTTTCAGCGTCATCAATCTGACAGTCTCGCACGAGAGCCGAAGCTGGCCCAAGAAAGGCGAGAAGCTCGTTCACGACCCCGGCAAAGCGCCACTGCCTCCGTATTGGCCCGATACGCCGATGGTTCGGGAGAACCTCGCGCGGTATTACGACAATGTAACGAAAATGGACCAGCAGGCGGGGGAGATTCTTCGGCAGCTCGAGGAAGATGGGCTGGCCGAGAAGACGGTGGTGTTTTTCTGGGGCGACCATGGCCGGGGACTGCCGCGGCACAAGCGCTGGGTCTATGATTCGGGGATCCACGTGCCGCTGATTATTCGCTGGCCGGGCCGGATCAAAGGCGGCGAGGTCTGTGAGGACTTAGTCAGTTGTGTGGACTTTGCCCCTACGGTTCTGAGCATCGCCGGCGCGGCAATTCCGGCGTATATGCAGGGCAGAGCTTTTCTGGGTGAGCAGAAGGGCAAGACGAGAGAGTACATTTTTGCCGGGCGAGAGCGTATGGACAAAACAAGCGACGATCATATTCGATGCGTTCGTGACAGGCGGCACAAATACATTCGCAATTTCATGCCGGAAAAGCCTTACGCCCAGCCCATTCCTTACCGCGACAAGATGCCGATTATGAAGGAGTGGCGCAGGCTCAACGCCGAGGGCAAACTTACGGGGCCGCAGAGACTATTCTTCCGAGAGACCAAACCGGCCGAGGAGCTTTATGACATTGTTAGCGACCCGCACGAGATAAACAACCTGGCCGAGTCGCCCGCACATCGAGAGGTGCTCGAGCGGATGCGGGGTGTTCTGGCCGGGTGGATAAAGAAGACGGGCGATCTTGGCGGGGTCCCGGAAGATGAGCTTATCGAGCGGATGTGGCCCGGGCGAAAGCAGCCTGTTACGGCTGCGCCTGCCATCGAGACGACCGCCGCCTCAGACAGCGAAGTAACTGTGCGAATTACGTGCGCCACCGAAGGCGCGTCGATCGGGTACCATCTCGGCAGTGACGGGCGCTGGCTGCTTTACACGGAGCCGGTCCGGGTAGCCGTCGGCAGCGAAGTCTGGGCGAGGGCTGTCCGTATCGGGTACAAGCCAAGCGGCGAGGTCCGCAAAATCGTGGGGCCTTAGGGATGCGGTGAAGTTTGGCCAAAACAAAGTGAAACGTGAATAGGAGAAAAAGAACATGAATACGCATTGCTGCGCACGGCGTGATTTTTTGAAGGGGGTAGGTTTAGGGATAGGGTCGCTGGTTTTTTCCGGGTGCACGGGTGCTTCCGAGCTACCGGGCGGCGGTAGAAGTGCGAAGAAGCGGCCGAATATTCTTTTTTGCATTGCGGACGACTGGTCGTGGCCTCATGCGAGTATCGCGGGGGACAAGGTCGTCAAGACGCCGACGTTCGATCGCGTTGCGCGTGAGGGTGTGCTGTTCGAGAACGCGTTTGTTTCGGCCCCGTCGTGTACGCCGTCGCGCGGCGCCATCGTGACGGGACAGCGGCACTGGCGTCTGGAGCAGGGCGGCAACCTCTGGAGCACTCTGCCGGCCAAATTCACCGTATATCCGGATTTGCTGGAAGAGGCCGGTTATCACATCGGCTTTACGCGGAAGGGCTGGGGGCCGGGGCGCGATGAGCCTGGCGGACGGACGCGGAACCCCGCGGGGCCGAGGTTCAAGGATTTTGCGAAGTTTCTCGAGTCCCGGCCGGAAGGCGCTGCGTTTTGCTTTTGGTTCGGCAGCTTCGACCCGCACAGGGGCTATAAGTGGCAATCGGGCGTGGCAAGCGGGATGAAGATCGAGGACGTTGAAGTGCCGGCGTGCCTGGCGGACAGCGAGCAGGTCCGCACGGATATCTGTGACTATTACTGGGAAGTGCAGCGCTTCGATAGGGAAGTGGGCGAACTATTGGCGGTTCTGGAAGAAAAGGGCGAGCTGGATAATACTCTGGTTGTGATAACGGGCGACAATGGTCTGCCGTTTCCGCGGTGCAAGAGCAATCTCTATGATCGGGGCACGAATGTTCCGCTTGCGGCTCGCTGGCCCGCAAGGGTCAAGGGCGGGCGCGTGGTCGAGGATTTTATCAGCCTGTCGGATTTGGCTCCGACGTTCCTGGCCGCGGCGGGATTGAGGCCGACGGCGGATATGACGGGGCGGGGCTTTCTGGATGTTTTGACTTCGGGCAAGTCCGGGCGTGTTGACGCCAGGTGCGATAAGGTCTTTACCGGAATGGAGCGGCACACTACTCGGCGAGCGGGAGGCGTGGGCTATCCGATGCGGGCGATACGGACGCACGATTATCTCTACATTCGCAACTTCAAACCCGACCGCTGGCCCGCCGGCGACCCGGAAGGTTACGGTGACATCGACGGCTCACCCTCCAAGACCTACATGATGGAACACCGCAACGAGCCGAAGGTCAAGAGGCTGTTTGAGCTGGCCTTTGGGAAGCGACCTGCCGAGGAGCTTTACGACCTGCGCAAAGACCCGGACCAGTTGAACAATGTTGCGGACAAACCGCAGTACGCCAGGGCAAAAAAGAAACTCTCCGCCGCTTTGATGGCTGAACTCAAGGCGACTAAGGACCCGCGCGTTGTGGGCGGTGCAGAGGCATTCGACAAGTATCCCTACTATGGCAGCGGCTACAAGCCAAAGCCCAGCGGCGCCAAACGTTGATTTAAGGGTACCCGAGCAATCGCGAGCGCAGAAAGAAGCCGGGCTGACAAAGCCCGGCTGCGATCTCGCCGGTGCTGAACGTGAGCGGCCCATTTATTCGGGTAAATCCTCCGGCGCCACGTCCTTGACACTCAAATCGCCGTAGATAACGCGGTAAGTCTCGGAGTCTTTCGGCTGATACCAGAATATCGCCTTATCAGCATCGCCGAGTTTGACGCCTTTACCGGCATAGTGATATTTGCCATCGGTTTCTAATAATTGGAGGAAGAACATTCCTCGTGGAAGTGTCATCCCCAGTTTCCCTGCTTCTTCCTCCGGGAGGCCCGATTGAGCAAGCTTTTCTCCAATCAGAGGCATTTGTTTCATATAATTTTCCGTCCCTACAGCCTCCGGAAACTTGCCGTCCAGCAGGACCTCGGCCCATATACGCAGGCTCTCAATAAAGTCTTCCTCGGTGCCTTTCGTGAAGTCGACTTCGGTCTCCTCTAACGTATACCCCTTTGGCCTGTCCATACTAACCAGAGAGTCCTCTATCGGCTCATCAAACTTGAAATTCTTCAAAATAACAAATAACTGTCCTAATCGAAGTTCTACTCGTATCGGAACAGCCGTTTTAGGGTCGGCCCAGATCTTCACTTCGTCATTTGGGCCTGCAAATCCGATAGCTTTTCGTCCATCAAATTCCTGCTCGCCAAGCTCTTTAACATCAGGACTATCTTTTAACTCCATAAGGACCTTCCGGACAAACTCTATGTAGCTTTTCGTTCGTTCCTGAAGTTGGCCTTTTATATCAACATACACCGCTGTTTTGTCTCCGGCTTGGAGTACTAACATTTTTCCATTCTCCAGGTCAAGAATTTGGGTCATGCCCTCGATGTTCGATATGGTCCTTCTGATTCGTGAATCCACAACTATCTCGTGCATGACCGGGCTTGTTTCTTCGTCGCCTATAATGAGGTCGAAAATCACGGTCCGCGCATTGAGGATAGGTTCGATGACATCGGCAAAGGTCACTCCGGAACCACCTATCTGATGTATTCCGACAAGCACCGCAATAATTATCACCGCAGCAGCGGCCATTCTTGTAATGGGACTTTTCATAAATTTTCTCCTAACCGCAAGGCTCTCGGTCGCAGTAGCGGCGGCCTCTTTGAGCTTAGCGTTCTGTTGGCGAATAATTTGGTTCATAACGTTGTTTTCAAAGTTGGTTTGCGCCAGGGCCTTGCCGTTTTTGGCGAGGCGGTCGTGAAGATCGTTCAGGGCTTTGAGTTCGGCCCGACAGGCGGGGCAGGCTTTAAGATGCGAAGTGACGGTCTGCTTTTGCGGCTCGGGCAGGAGTCCTTCGACGTAAGCAACCAAAAACTCTTTACAATCTGCGCATTTCATTGTGACACCTCATTAACTTGCCTCTGCTTTTGCTGCTGGAGAGAGTCTCGCAGCATGGCATAGGCCCGCGATAATGTTTTCGTAACCGTACCGATCGGCATATCAAGCTGCTGAGCAACCTGGGTGCAGGAGTGGCCGCCGTAGTATCGCAGGAGGATAACTCTCCTGTACGCGTCAGGCAGCTCAGCAATTGCCCCTTCGAGAACGTAATCCTGTGAGAGATCGGGGCTCGGCGCCTGTTCGGAAAACGAGCGAATCGCTTCCCGCTGTCGCCGCACCTGTTCCTTTCGCACGTGCTCCTTGGCAACGCGGTCCGCGATGCCGAGCAGCCACGCAAGAAAGGAATCGGGGCTCTTGAGCTTACTCATGTTGAAGTAAGCCCGAACAAGCGACTCCTGGGAGGCCTCTTCGGCCTTGTCGCGGCTGCCCAGCTTTCCTGCAAGATGGGCAAGCAAAAGGGCCTGATAGCGCCGCACAAGATAACGAAAGTCATCCGGATGACCGTCAAGGCAACGCTCAATGTAGTAACTATCAACCTCAGACATCTTAGCACCTCAAAAACCTCACAGGATTCGTGTTCTCATTATATAGTGCGGGATTGAGCGATTTTGCGACAAAAAAAATCAGAAGTCGGAAGAAATGCCCTAAAAACGCGCAGAAACGACCGGAATAGGCTAAAATGCCCGTTTTTTCCCAAGCCAAGAGACCGCAAAAAGCGCATAGAAAACGCCGAGCAGGACAGCCTGGCCTTGCCAAGGCTGCCTTGCGCAGCGCGGGGTACACTTGCTTGCGAAATAGGCTATGATGGGCGGCTATTCTGCGGGTTTGCCGTAAACCTCTACTTCGATGTAGTGGTTCATGCCGTTGCTGGTGCTACCGGCGCTGTGAAGCCGGACATAGCGGGCCTGTATGCCTTTTGCATCGATTAGTTTGCCCTCGTATGTTTCGCCATAGTGCATATCCCTGCCGACGCCCAGGCCGATTGAATTGTCGATATCATTGTTGAAAATGGTTCGGACGTTCTCGATAAAATCGCGATCGTCGGCAACCTGCACCGCGACGTCAAAATACACCACCGGCTGTTTGTGATAGTGCCATATTACGACGGCGTATATGTTGTGGCCGGATTCGAGGTCGATAGTGACGTGCTGGGCGAACGGGCCTAACTCGACGTAGCTGCCGTC
>JAGMDR010000383.1 GCA_023128595.1 Planctomycetota bacterium
GTAAAGCCGGACATACCGGGCCTTGACGCCCCTGGCGTTGATGAGCTTGCCCTCGTTCGTCTCGGTGTAGTGCATATCCTTGCCGACACCCTGGCCGATTGAATTGTCGATGTCATTGTTGAATAGGGTCCGGACGTTCGTTATGAAATCAGGGTCGTCGGCCACCTGCACTACGACGTCATAATAAACGCGGACCTGCTTGTGGTAATGCCAGACCACAACGGCGTATATATTATGCGCCGCCTCGAGGTCGATAGTAATATTCTGGTCGAACGGGCCTAACTCAACATAGCTGCCGTCGGCGGCCTCTTTGTCGCCGTCGGTGATCATATCGATCTCGCCGATGATGGGCTCTTCGTCACTGCTGGAGACCGGTTTTCCCACCGCGACGTTTATCGTTCCGACGGGCGCCAGGAACGGCGGACGCGGCTTGCCGAGAGGTTTTTCGAGGTTTTCCACCCGTGCAGGCTGTGGCGTTCCAAAAAACATCGGCTTGGGCAGCTCGAGCTTGATCGGGACCAGTTCGTCGGGCGTGCCTCTGTGGACGGGCCCGGCTGTGCCTTTGTGGAGCGGGGCGGATGTGCCGGTTTTATCTTTTACGTCATCGACCGCGACTAAGTTGGTATTGTCCGGAGTGATCAGTTCATAAGCGCCAATTGCTGCTGCTATCAGTATCGCTGCTGCTGCTGCGAGTTTTAGAAACGGACTTTTGGTAATCGTTCTGCCTCGACTTTGAGCAACGGTTGTCCGGTCCGGGGATTGTCTTGTGGTTTCGTTGAAGACAGAGAGCATCTGCCGGCGCAGTTTTTCGCGGTGCCCGGGATTCGGCTTATCGTCGATATTGAGCCGACCAACAGTTTTCTCGAAATCGGCCTCGTCTTTGAACATTTTATGTTTCTCCACCGAGAGAGTTTTGTAAGTGTTTTCGCAGCTTGTTTAGAATCCTGTGCAGCGTCACGCGCGCCGTTGATTGCGTAATGTCCAAAACTCGCGCTATCTGTTCGAACGGGAGGTTTTCAAAGAACCTCAACGTAATGATGGTTTGGTGTTGGGGCTTTAGTTTCAAGATAGCCGCGTAAAGCGTTGGCCAGTCGAGCTCGGACGAGTCGTCCGCCCGGGTGGTCGAAGCTGGCATCGACCTGGCGGCCTTGGCGAGCAGCCTTTTGCGTCGCGACGATTTTCTTATGTAGGCGTTGGCCTGGTTGACGGCTATGGTATAGAGCCAGTTTCTAAAGTCCTGGTCCGTTCGGCCTCTGAAGTCGCGAATCCTGCGCGCCACTTCGAGAAAGACCGTTGAGGTTACGTCTTCGGCGATTTCCTTGTAAAAGAGCCGGTGTACGCAAAATCGAAAGATCCGCTCGTAGTACATTTCGTACAGCCTGCCCAGGGCATCGGCATCGGTTCGGGCCCTTTGCACCAAATCGTCGTCCTCAGTTTGCCTAACAGTTTTTGCCATTGCACCAACCATCGTTACAGATATGATTGCGCGGATGGCGGTTATGTTACACGATGGGGCAAAAAAAATCCTGTAAAATGCGGTTTTTGGATTTGAACCACAGACACCTCGGGCACAAGTTTGACAGATTGACACAGATTTAGAGCGGAGAGTCGAGATTGCCACGGCCCGCAAGGGGCCTCCTAAGAAAATAGCCGGTTCTTGTAGTGTAAGGGTTGAGATTGCCGCAGTCGCTGCGCTCCTTCGCAATGACATATTTGGGCTATTTTCTCCTATATGCATCCTGAGAATCAGGTGAGGTGCTCGCAATGATAACGGCGGGCAACAACGTATCAAATGCCGTGTACTACCAGAGGTTTGGTTACGCGCGTAGTCGTGGCCGGCTAAGTATCAGAGCCGAGCGACGCTGAGGCGGCTGTGATTAGAGCAGGTCGGGGTAGATGCTTTTCAAATCCAGTTGGTCGCCGGTTTGCTTTTGGAGATCGATGAGCTTTGCGAAGAGCTTTTTGATCCTTCGGCGGTATTTGGGGTTATCGGCCAGGTTCTCCATCTCCAGCGGGTCTTTTTTCAGGTTGAATAAGAAGACTTTCTTGATTTTGGGGAAGAGCAGCAGCTTGTAGCCGGCCTGTGTGACCATTCGCGCGACGGTGAGGTATCCTCCGTAGATGGCGTCGTAGGATTCCTTGGCCTTGCCTTCTATCAGGGGCATCAGGCTCTTGAACTGGACGTGGTCGGGCTTCTCGACGCCGGCAAGCTGCAAGGTGGAAGGCATTATGTCCTGGAGATACACGGGGGTGTCGATCTTTTTATCTTTCCTGATTCCAGGACCGACGACCATTAAGGGGACTCTGACGCTGTGGTCGTAGAGGTTCTGTTTGCCCATAAGGCCGTGATGCCCGACGGCGAGGCCGTGGTCGGCGGAGAAGAATATGTATGTATTGTCGGCTTTTCCGGATTTTTCGAGTGCATCGAGGATTCGACCCACCTGGGTGTCCATGTGAGTTATTATCGCGTAATACTCCTGGCGGTTGACCTTGACGGCGTAGGGTGTGCGCGGGAAGGGGGCAAGGCTTTCGTCTCTTTGTCTTTTGCCGCAGGCGATTGCGTCCTTATCGGGATGTTCGGGGACGAAATTCTCGGGGACTTTGACTTTGTCCAGGGGGTATTTGTCCACGTATTCCTTTGGTGACTGCCTGGGGTCGTGCGGTGCGTTGAATGCGAGGTACATATAGAAGGGGCTATCGCTTTTCGAGGCCTGGTCGAGGAAGCCGACGGCGTCGTCTCCGAGGACCTCGCTCCAGTGCTTGCCGCCCTCCCAGAAGCCGCCGAACTTCTTGTCCCACGGTTTCCAGGGGTCAGGCTGACCCTCTATGGGGCGGTTGTAGCCGGCTTTGGTCTGCTTGGGCATTCCGCCGCGGATATTCGTGGTGAGATCGAAGATGGATGCGGCGTCGGCCTTGACGTGCCATTTGCCCGTCATGTATGTATCGTAGCCTGCTGAGTCGATAAGCTGCGACCACAGTTTGCCGCCCTGCTTGAATCGCGTGTCGGCTCCTTTATCGACTCTTTGTGCGTGCCACAGGAACATTCCGGTGTTGAGCATTGTTCTGCTGGCGACGCAGACCGCGCCGGTCCAGGAGCCCTGGTTGTAGGCGTGGGTGAAGGCTACGCCGTTTCGCACGAGCCTGTCCAGGTTGGGGGTGTGCACTTCGTCGTTTCCGAGGGCGCGGACGCCTTCGAATGTCTGGTCATCGGCGAAGATAAACAGGATATTCGGGCGTTTAGCGTCGCTTTGGGCGGCGGCAAGCGTTCGCGGCAGGGCCAGTGCGGCGGCTCCGAGGCCCAGGGCTTTAAGGAAATCGCGTCTGTCCATTGACAAGGTCCTCCAGACTAAATTCAACTATTAAATTGCAGTATCTCGCAGGCAACAAAGAAACCGTACGCCCGACGAGCGATAGAGTCAATCGCTTTTGCCATTTTAGCAAGGATCCGACGAATTTCAATGGTCAAATTAACCAGCTACAGAGGACACAGAGGACAAGATTGTCGGAAGAGTTGGGAACTTAGGCTTGGTCATTGCCATGCTGCTGCTGGTGAACATTGTTTTTGCGATGCCGCGGCTCAAAGATGGGCAGGTTTATGTCGAGGGCGTGGTGCGTTCGCAGGGGAAGAACTTTGTTGTGATCAAAGGGCCGGATAATGATAGCACGGGGGGATATGGACGTGGCCGTGCCGGTGGCGGTGCGGGCACCGGGGGCCCATTACCTTATCAGAAAGGGTGTGCTTGTCAGGCCGTATTACTGCAACATTTTTCTTGGCTCGCTTGGAAGTATGAGCGCCACGCCGTTTAATCTGGCTGCGATGGTGCGTGCGCTTCCTGAAGGGACGGTTTGGTCGGCCACGAGAATCGGGCGATTTCAGTTCTACGTGAATTCCATGGCGATAGCAATGGGTGGGCATGTCCGCGTTGGATTGGAAGACAGCCTGTACTACGACCGTGAAAAGGTTCATTTGGCCACAAATGCCGGTCTTATCGAACGCGTGGTCAAGGTGGCTGGCGCGATGGGGCATCAGATCGCTTCGCCTGATAAGGCCCGGCGGATCATCGGTCTGTCGAAACTTCAGCCAAGAATCCGCATAGAGTCCATACAGGACTTCTCAGACGCCCGTGTTGAGGAAAGGGTCAAGTAGTGCTTCGTGGCGTGCAGTTTGATAGATGAGAAGGATTAGCTTTACCAAAGTTCGCCGCGAATCCGGGTTCCGGGCCGGCTATTTCTTTTTTTCTGTCTTCTGAAATAGCAAAACATCTGTTGCCGGCTCAAACGCGCTCGGCCGAGGTTTGTCCGCCTCATCCTCGCCGATTATCCTAAACGAGTCTTTGTCGATGAACTCCATAATGCACCTGACCATCTTGTTGTCCCACGCCATATCAAGCCAGATGGGCGTCTTCGTATAGTCAATCACGTATTCACTGGAATATGTCTCGTCAGGCGTTGTTATCTCAATCGCTTTGTCGCTGATTTTCGCTATGACGTAGTAATCGCGCATCCCGGTTGCCTCCCACGTCCCCAAGTGTCTGCGGTTCGTCGGTGCACACGAGCAAAGCACAAAGGCCAGCAGCGGTACGATAATCAGTCTCTTCATTTTTCGATTCCTTTCTACAATCTCACCAGCCGGGTGAATTCTACATTGCCTATAGTTCAATCTCTGCCTCGCCGGCCCTTCACAAGTGGTTTTGAGGATTTGTCATGCTGAGCCGAAAGGCGAAGCATCTGGCCTGAGCCAAAGAGATCCTTCGCCTCGCTCAGAATGACATCCACCATTTGACCTGTGATGGAGCATTAACCCTTTGTAGCAGAACTTGCTCAAGTTTAACTGCTACGACCCACCTGTCAAGAACATTCGACGGGCCGCCGAGCTTGAACACTAAGCGCCACTCTTGACCTCTGCGACGATTTGTCGGGTTTGGGGTGATTGGTTTTGGTGGGCCTGTTTGAAGGCTTCGGCGTTGGCCTGATGGTTCTTTTTGAAAAGCTGGTTGCCGGCGATGATCTCCTGCAGTGCCTTCGACTTTGTCCTGGCTTGCTTTAAGAACCGCACAGCTCTGGTGCCGTACACTCCGCCGAGAAGTGCAAATATCCCGATACCAAGCTCCATCGCCGTATCAGCCGTCTGCCAGGGATCGGGCCGGGCAGCGGAGTCCTCAAAAGCCCCCTTTGCAAGCTGCCGACTCGACTCGGCCAAAATATCATCCGTTGTCTCGGCTGCGGGAAGCTCCTTCGGCGGCCCGAAGTAAGCGGTAAACGCCCTGCTTTGAAGCTCGCTTAGCTCGGTTAGGCCCTGAAGATCATGCGAGGCGGCCTCTGCCTTAGCCGTCTGAGCCGCTGCAAGCGCAGTACGATTGTGCAAATACGCATTCTGCTTCTGCCGCTGGTTAGGTGCAAACCGCAAACTCTCACAGCCCG
>JAGMDR010000384.1 GCA_023128595.1 Planctomycetota bacterium
CGTTTGTTTTTGCCTTGACGTTCACGGCTGTAAAATCAATTCCGAGAAGCCCGGCGATACATCTTTTTATCTGCCCTTTGACCGGCTCGAGTCTCGGCTCTTCGGTTTGTATTATCAAATCGATATTGACAACCTCCCACTTCTTTTCCTCGAGCTGCTCCTTGACGACAAAAAGGAGCTCCTTGCTATCCGCATCCTTCCACTTTGGGTCGGTATCGGGAAACAGCGTTCCTATATCGCCCATGCCGCTTGCTCCGAGCAGGGCGTCAATGACGGCGTGCAAGGCCACGTCGCCGTCGCTGTGGCCGGCGAGCCCGGCCGGGTACGGGACATAGACTCCGCCCAACATCAGCCTTCTGCCCTCGGCTATCCGGTGGATGTCCGTGCCGATGCCCGTGCGATAATCGTGGTGGCGCTCCTCGATCACAATATCCCCTTCGTGCTGGGCACGTCCGTCCCGGTAATGCTGACGGCCGCCCCGAGCGACTTACCCAATCCTTTGAATATTGCCTCGGCTATGTGATGGCTGTTCGTCCCGTAGGGAACGTTTATGTGCAGGTTGAACTTGCCGTTGTTGGAGAAGCTGCGCAACATCTCCTCGGTGCACTCGACGTCAAAGTCGCCTATCTTGTCCGTGCGGTACTGGACGTTGTAGACACACGCCGCCCTGCCCGACAAATCCACCGAGACATTGGCCAGAGCATCCTCCATCGGCACAGAGCTATGGCCGTATCTGGCAATGCCCTTCTTATCGCCGAGCGCCTTGACCAAACATTCGCCGAGACATATCGCAATATCCTCGACCGTGTGGTGGGCATCGACTTCCAGGTCGCCTGCGGCCTTGACCACCAGATCGATTTTGCTGTGCTTGCTCAGGTGCGTGAGCATGTGGTCCAAAAAGCCGACGCCGGTATCGATCTCATATTTGCCGACGCCGTCCAGATTAAGCTCTAAGGAGACATCGGTTTCCTTTGTCTGCCTGTGAACCTTGGCGACTCTCTGTTCCATAATAATCACCTTGTCAGAATCTTTTATTTCGACAGGATCACTTTCAAAGCCGAGAGCAGCTTATCATTTTGTTCTGCTGTGCCGATAGTGATTCTCAGCTTATCTTCGAGCCTCGGATAGGCAAAGTGCCTCACGTAGATATTTTGCTTTGTAAGCTCCTCATAAACTTTGGCCGCGTTGCCGTTTCTATATTTTGCCAGGACGAAGTTGGAGCGGCTCTGCGGGACGTCGAAGCCCAGATTCCTCAGTTGCCCGGTCATCCTGCCGCGCTCGGCCTTGACCTTTTCGATGCTCTCTTTGAAATACTCCCGGTCCTTTATCGCCGCCGCAGCGACGGCAATGGCGACGGCATCGACGTTGTAGGAATCCTTGACCTTCATCAGCCCGGTTATCAAATCAGGCCTGGCTATTGCATACCCGAACCGTATCCCCGCAAGCGAATATCCCTTGCTCATCGACCGCAGTATAATCACGTTGTCAAGATCGTTGACCAGCCGCGTGCAGTTCTCCCGTGCGAAATCGACGTATGCCTCGTCAATCAGAAGCACCCCGTCCAGCTCGTCGGCCAGCGAAGCCAGCTCCCCAACGCTCACAAAGCTCCCGCTCGGTGCGTTCGGATTACAAACAATAGTCAAAGCCGCGCCGGTCCCCGCCAACTTG
Source organism: Planctomycetota bacterium (assembly GCA_023128595.1). Lineage (GTDB taxonomy): Bacteria > Planctomycetota > Phycisphaerae > Sedimentisphaerales > Anaerobacaceae > DAOVRL01. Next base: position 1,669 of record JAGMDR010000384.1, read on the forward strand.
GCCGGCAGATTGAACTCGTCGTCGAACGGCACCTCAATCGCCTCGCAGCTCTGCAATTTTGCCAGGACCGGATAGAGCGAATACGTCGGGACAGGATACGCAACCGGCCGATTCTCATCACAAAACGCCCGATATGCGATGGTCAGCAAATCGTCACCCCCGTTGCAGCACATAATATGGTCGGGAGGGACGCCGTTGACCTGCGCGGCTGCCTGACGGAATTCATCGCCTACCGGGTCCGGATACCGCCGAAGCCGCTCCACGCCCATCCCCGCCAGCACCTCCATCACCACCGGCGACGGAGGATACGGATTCTCATTCGTATTGAGCTTGACCACGTCAGCCTCCTTAGGCTGAAACCCCGGCTCATAACCCTCCACCTTCTCAATATTGTCCCGAAAATAACCCATTATTTACTCGTATTGCGTATTGCGTGATGCGTATCGCGTACAAACAGCTTCGCCTGCTACCACCATTTCCCCAAGATTATACGGACATTTGCCCGGAAGTGAAAGGGCGTTTCTCCTATTATTCATGGGACTTAGCCGGGGATCTCGCTGCGTCTTTTCGCAAAACCCGGTAATTTCCTTGACATTCTCCCGTCAATCAACTATACTGTAATTTGTTCAAGGAGGAACCGTGAGAAAGCCTGTGCACTCTTTGTATCAAGCTTTTCCACACAAAAAGCAACTGTCTAATCCGGATATGGCAGGGACGTGAGTTGAAAGGGGTGGTTTACGCGCAGCAATACTCTGGCCGAAGAAACCGATTTTGTCACGGAAGAATAAGCCGCTGAAAAGAACAAGAAAATGTTCAAGAAGCCAATCATTATACTATTGATCCCCGCCATGCTGTTAACGGCGTCCGTGGCCGGAGCGACTACTATTGTCAAGTTGACATCTCCCGCAGACTTCATTTACTCCGGAACGATCATTGACTTCGATGATGGACCGGACAGAGCAGTTGCCAACAATCGCTATCTTGCTCAGGGCGTCGCGTTCTCAAGGGACGACGGCTTTGGCATAGCACTTTACGATTGGCAATCCTTAGGGCAAGTTACAACTTCACCTGCGAATGTTCTGGCAACAATCAAATTTGGTAGTGCGCCTTTTTGGGCCATGCACGTCAACGCGACATTCTCATCGCCGATTCTCGAGTTAGGCGCGTTTTTTGGAAACGACCAAAATGGTGCAGATTTTTCGCAGATGACCCTTTCGGCCTTTGCCCACAACGGTTCATTATTGGGTTCGGTTACAGTGCCAACCAATAATAACACCAGTGTTGACCAGTTCATTGGTTTGCGAAGTGACGCACCATTCTCTTCGGCGCGATTCGAACAAAACGGCAACTGGTATCCCGTCTGCATCGACGATATGACCTTTGCGGTCCCCGAACCGGCCTCAATCGTACTGCTCGGCCTCGGCGGGCTGGCTTTATTTAGAAAACGAACGACATAGAAATTGATTATTTCTGGCAGTAGTCGATTAGTCGGGCGATTTCGGAGCGGAGGTCTTTTCGGTGGACGATCATATCGACGAAGCCGTGCTCTAACATAAACTCAGCCGTCTGGAACCCCTCCGGCAGCTCGACCTTTATCGTCTCGGCAATCGTGCGAGGCCCTGCAAAGCCGATCAGCGCCCCCGGCTCGGCTATCAGGCTATCACCCAACATTGCAAAGCTCGCGGTCACTCCGCCGGTGGTCGGGTCTGTCAGGACGGATATGAAAAGCCCGCCGGCCTCGTCCAGCTTGGCCAGCGCCGCGGAGGTCTTGGCCATCTGGCCCAACGACACCACGCCCTCGTGCATCCTGGCTCCTCCGGAGCAGCAGACCGCCACTAACGGCAGCTTCTCGGCCATCGCCGTCTCAGCAGCCGTGCAGAACTTCTCGCCGACCACGAAGCCCATCGAGCCCATCAAGAAATTCGGGTCCATCACGGCCAACATAACACCCCTGCCCTTGATAAAGGCCTTGCCTATCAGCATCGCTTCTTTGGCGCCCGATTTCTTCCGGTCGTCCTTGAGCCGCTGCTTATAGGTGGTCCCCCTGAACTTGAAACCCAGCGGGTCGCTGCTGGTCAGATCATCCAATATCTCCTGGAAGGACTCCTCATCCACCAGATACCTGATTCGGACATCCGCCCCGATCCGAAAATGGTAATTGCACCCAGGGCAGACGTTAAGGTTTTTCTCCACAGTGCTCTTATAGAGCATGTGCTCGCAGCCCGGGCACCGCACCCACAGCCCCTCGGGCATCTCCCGACGCGGCTTGAGAGAAAAACCGTTCCACTTGGACTCTGCCTTTTTGCCCATATCAACCCACATTTGGCCCCGCACCAATTGTCCACCGATAAAAGACCCGTGCCTGCACCCGGCCTGAAACGCCACGGTTCGTATCCAATTGGTGCGGGGTTTCTATACACGAACCCGGATCGACCGAGTCACAATTGTATCAAGAATGTGTCGAGATAGCCACGAAAAGTTACCGGCATCCTTGCCGAATGGCGTTTATAGCGGCAATACGGTCGGTTTTTGCAAAAATCGCGTTGCCGGCAACAAGTGTGTCGGCGCCGTATGCAACCACTATCGGCGCAGTTTCAGCGTCTATCCCCCCATCGACCTCCACCCGCACATCGGGCCCGACAATCTCCCTGACCGCAATCACCTTCTTCGCCGCCTCAGGCAGGAATTTCTGCGCACCAAAGCCCGGGTGCACCGTCATCACCAGGACCATATCGCACAGCGGCCCAACGGCCTCTATCGCCTCGACCGGTGTCTCGGGATTCAGGCATATACCGGCAGTGCAGCCCAATTCGTGCAGAGTCTCGATCAATTCCCGCGGCTCATCAGCGGCTTCGATGTGAAACGTTATATGGTCGGCGCCCGCCTCGGCGAAACGCTCGGCATATTTGCCGGGCTCACTTATCATCAAATGGCTGTCGAAGACCAGGTCGCTGTGCTTGCGGAGCTTGGCGATCACCGGCGGGCCAATCGTGATATTCGGGACGAAGTGGCCGTCCATCACATCCAAATGCACCATCTTAACGCCCGCCGAGGCAACGACCGCTATCTCGTCGGCCAACCTGGCAAAATCCGCGCTCAATATCGACGGCGCAATCTCAATTGTCCCTGCCTTCGGTAATCGCATTCCTGTCAACCGCCTGCTATCGACTCTTCCGCAATATGCACAAATCTATATCCCACAACAACTTAAAAGAACCACCGACAAAAGCTCAACACACATCGCCCGCGCAAATTCAGGGCTACGTCGGCACAACAGCTACGCAAAGGCCCCTGCAGATCAAAACGCCCCGGCCAAAGCCTGCCCCACATATCATACCGAGATTCGCTGCCTATGGCAACCATTAAGTCAGCCTGGGGTGTGGCCAATTTTTCTGGCACACTGTAAGACT
>JAGMDR010000385.1 GCA_023128595.1 Planctomycetota bacterium
CAGGGTATTCTACTGGCCGAGCTGCTATTTGCAGAGCAGGCAGGCCGCGGAGCATCACCCACTGTAGTAAATTACATTAGACGAACCATAGCACAGAACCAGTACAGAATCAGCAACAAGGATATCGCCGATATGTACAAACGCTCGGTCCTGTCCACGGCATACTGGGTGCTGCTCAAAAACGAAACTCGCCGGGCAGGCGTCAGGGTGGCACAGGCCGACGCCGGAAGACTGCTGGCAAGCGCGATACCACAGCTTTACGAAGGCGCCACCTACGCACAGCTAATCGGACGGCTCGTAAAGGCCGGAACATCGGAAAAACAAATACTTGCGACATTCGGCGACCTGGTGGCCGTGCTGCAGTACGCCCACCTGATATGCTCAAACGAAAACGTTACTATACGCCAGATAATGCACACAGCCGCGCAGGAAAATGAAACCATCGACATCGAGTTCGTGAAATTCGACGCGGAAGTCTTTGCCAAAACTCAACCTCAGCCGGCCGAAGACAAGATGATCGAGCATTTCAATAAATACAGGAAGTTCATGCCTTCGGCCGTAAGCACCGAAAAATCCTACGGCTTCGGATACAAGCTGCCCGACAGAGTCCGGCTCGAATACATTGCCGTCAAACTCGATGATATCGAATCGATTGTTGCCCCACCCACACACGAAGAGACGGAAGGATACTACCAAAAGAATAAGACGCTGTTCACCGAACAGGCGCCCTCAGACCCTACCGACCCAAATTCACCGCTCACCGAAAGAACCAAGAGCTATGCCGAGGTAGTGGATATAATAACAGCGAAGCTCCTCAAAGACAAAATAGACTCCAAATCAGAAAGCATACTCCAGCAGGCCAAGACGCTGACCGAACCGAATCTCGTCGGCACCGACCTTGAGCTTGAGCAGCTCACCTCCGAGCAGTTCAGGGAAAAGGCCGGCGATTATGAAACCGCCGTCGCGCAGTTAAGCAAAGAGCACAACGTAAAGATATATACCGGCCAAACGGGCCTGCTCAATGCAGCCGAGATGCAAACGGATGAGCATCTTGGCGTGCTGTCGGTCCGCGGCTCCGGCAACTTTCCGATCAGCCTGACCCAGATCGTATTCGCCGTCGATGAGCTGGCAGCCAGTGAGCTCGGGCCTTTCGACGCTCCGACCCCTAAGATGTATGAAAACATCGGCCCGGCCAAAGACGCGTTCGCCGGCTCGCGGACTCGGTTCAGCGATACCTCCGAACAAATAATGGCGGTCGTACGCCTTACCGAGGCGATAAAGGAAGCCGAGCCGAACAGCATCGACGAAACCTTCAGCACCCACTCTTTCATCTTCGACCCAAACCGCACCGACGAGAAGCACGACATCTACTCGGTCAGAGAAAAAGTTACCGAAAACCTCAAGAGACTTGCCGCCATAGATACCACCAAAACCAGAACCGAAGAGTTCATCAGCCTGGCCGCACGGACAAGCTGGGAAACCGCACTTGATAGATTTAACGAGCTCTACGGAGAACAGGCAAAAGAGGACCCAAACGACCCCAACGTATTCAAGCTCGATTACCTCAACGCACTGAGCAGAATCTCGAGTATTCGGCTCAAAACGTTGGCCATCCAAAACCAGGGTAACCCCGCTGCACAATTCTTCCTCAATCAGGCCAAACTGGAAAGACAATTCATCGACAAGCTCTACGCCCTCGCACCCCCCGACAGCAACACGCCCGACGTCTTACCGGTCGTTATGGAATTCAACCCCAATATGAGCTTCCTCTGCATAAAGAATATGTCTGTAAGAAGACTCTGGAAGGAAGATTTCGATAGAATCAAGCCCACCCGGTTCCGGCGGGAAGATCTCATCCAGTTCCAGAGCCTTGCGCCGGTACACTTCAACCCGGGAAACATATTGAAACGTATGAAATTCAGGTTCGCCGAGGATGATGAGAAATCGACCGATGCCAACGCTCCCCCAGAACCGGAGGCAGCTACGTAATGCCACCTCGCCCAAAAGACAAGCAAGTCGTGTTACTACTGACCGTGGGACTGCTGGCCTGGCTCATCCCTGGCGCCGGGCACTTCATCCTCAAGGAAAAGCGTCGTGCGATAATCATATTTGTAACCATTGTCCTGACTTTCGCCATTGGCCTGTACGTCGGCTCAATCGGGGTTATTAACCCCGTCACGGCAAAGCTGGCCTACTCGGCACAGATTATGAATTCGCCGATGGTCGCCGCTCTCGGACGATTCACGGTAAAGGCCAGGTACTCTGTCTTCGGAAAGCCCAACGAAGTCGGACAGATATACACGGGCATCGCCGGGCTCCTGAACCTCTTATGTATCGTCAACGCAGTCTATTTGGCTCATCTGCGCAAAACGGAACCCTCCGGAGAATGAAATGTCGGTAATAACCGCCTTTGCAATCGCAACTTTCACTATGCCGGAGAGGATCGGCGTGGATGCGTCGGGCATGCTCTGGCTGCTGCCGTTGGCCGCTTCCATAGCCGTCGTCTATAAAGCGACAAAGCTCCAAAAAATAAAGGCCGCCAATTTTATCAAAGAATCGACGGTCCTCTTCTGCTCAATCGTTGTCTTTATGACTATAACCGCCTTGGTGCTGCTCGCCCTGTCATGGCTGGTTACGTAGCGACCGCCCCCGCAGCTATAAACAAATACCTCGAAGAAAAGAAATCAAAGAACGCTTAACCGCGACAGGTAGCCATCTCACCACCTTATCCCACACATCACCCTTATGGTTTTGTGCTTGGCGCAGCCAGGGCTAATCGAGTAGCTCGACAGTAAGCACTTTCTTTGCCCCCAAGCTGTTTTCTCTATGGACATCTAATATTAGAGGATGTCCCAGTTGTCGTTGAGAATTAGTTGAAAAAGGTCATGCGGCCCGGGTATTTGCCATTTTATTCCTCATACCAATCCTCCTTTTCCAACCATTGATTTCCAAGATCTGCTAAATCAAGGCCATTGACTATTCCATCATCATTTGAGTCGGCTGACAGGGTTTTTGTTTTTTGGATTGGGTTTGCTAGAAATCCGATGTAATTATGATGTGAGTATTCTTTTAAGTATCCATATCCAGTTATCTGTCCTCTATTGTTAATATTTGTTGCTCTTACCAAATTTTCCCATTCTGAATCTTCTGAGAGAAAATCATTTAAATATATCATTTTTCCATTATCATATAAAAAAGCAGATTCTCCCCCAACTATTTCACCCTTATCGTTAATAGAAAAGGCATCACTTCTTGTTTCAATCTTTGTTATTTGTCCATTTTCCCAGAAACATGCCCATTTTTTGGGACCATCAATAAGATGCCCTACAATGATACCATTATTATTAATATCATACGCTCGAGCATGTGTATATAGGGGAGTTTCAAGTACTGTTACTATTCCTTCTTCCCAAAGAGCGGGATCCCCGGGTAGAATTTCTCCAGCCACCTGAGAATTATCGTTAATTGCTCTAGCATAAAACAGTGGAAGCTCAATTGTTTCTCCACCCCTATAAAGATAACCATGATAACCGCATACCTCTCCTTTATTATTCAAATCAGAACCCCAAAAATTAAGCCCTACTACACCATCTATCATATAAACTCCACTGCTGCTTCCAGGTGAATCTGGATTTCTTGCAAGAATTTCTCCTAAATCATTTATAACATCTTTTCTATAATTCCCTAATAATATATTTAAATCTTTAAATATTCCCTCCTTATACAAAAAGTTCTGGGCCCAAAGCAGGGGATAACCATCTCTTCCAATTTCATCTCCCAATTCTCCATAGGTTCCCAATATCTCTCCATCATTATTGATACTATGAAGCATACTATAATTAGCATTAGGATCATTTGGGAGTAATCTAATTATCTCATAATCAGTTGCTCTTGCACTTCCTGCTGCCAAAGCTAAACCAATTGCAGCAGAACAAGCTAACCCTTTCAGAATTTTCTTTGGCTCCTTCATTACGTTGAGCTCAATTTTCCATTTTCGTTCCATTTTTCCGTCTCCTTACTCAAGTGATGATTGATATTATGGCACGTTTGGCAGGCAGGTTCGGGATATGAAATGAAAACCAAATATGATGACGACTTGAATTATGATATATTTTCAAACCTGCCCGTGATTACCCCCAATTATACCACAAAACCGTCGGACTATCCAGCAAATATTGACAAATTTCTCCGGCCCCCAACATTTCCCCACCCCTCCGGAGCCAATCACCAGTTACCATTCGCCAATTACCGCTTGACAGCCGCATTTTTCGCCTGTAATATCTGCCGTTCCATCGCTTCCCCAACATTCATTTGGCGGAAGCTGATACGGTACTTAGCCGCGAATATGAGACAAATATATGGAAATTAAGCCGTTTAGAGCGTTTAGATTCGACCCCGACGTCGTCGGCGATGTCGGCGACTGCATCGCCCCCCCTTATGACGTCATCAGCCCCGCGCAGCAGCAGCAGCTCTACGACAAAAACCAATACAACATCGTGCGGATTATCAAAGCAAAGACAACCCCTTCCGATAGCGACTCCGACAACCAATACACGCGGGCCGCCGACTACCTCAACGACTGGATAGCGCAGGGCGCCCTGAAACAGGACTCGGCCGAGTCTATCTACGGCTACGCCCAGGATTTCGAGCTGGCCGCCACACACTTCCGGCGACTTACCTTCATCGCCCTGGCCAGGCTCGAAGAATTCGGCCCGCCAGGACCGGTCAGGCCGCACGAACAAGTCCTCAGCAAGCCAATGCGCGACAGGCTCAACCTCAAGAGGGCAACCGCCGCCGACTTCGGCCTGGTCTTTATGCTCTATGAAGATCAAAAAGGAATTGCCGAGAGAATCATCGAAAGTGCCATGGCCGAACCGGCCCTCATCGATTTCACCGACGAACAAAACGTTCGACACCGCCTCTTTGCAATAACCGACAAAGACGCCGTAGATGAAACAGCACAAATGATGAGCGGCAAAAGCTGCATCATAGCCGACGGCCATCACCGCTACACAACCGGTCTGACTTACTCAAAGGACAACCCCGGCCCCGCAGCAAAATATCAGATGCTCGCCTTTACCAACACCTGCCACGAGGCTCTGATAGTACTGGCCACACACCGCCTCGTAGCCGGTCTCGAAAACTTCAATATGCGAAAACTAATCGCAAGCCTCCGGCAAGACTTCGAAGTTACCGAGTTTGCCTTTGACAACAGCCCACAGGCCAAAACCGATGCCCGGCAAAAGATGCTTGCACGGATGAAGGCCGAACACGACATCAACAAAAACGCCTTCGGAATCTACGGCCCGGATAGCGCCTTCTACGTCGTCGTTCTCAAAGACACCCGCGCCATGGATTCCGCCATCCCGAATATGAGCCCGGCCTACAGGTCCCTCGATGTCGCCGTCCTGCACAAGCTCTGCCTCGAAAAGCTCCTCGGCATCGACGAAGAGGTCCTGACCAAAGGCGAAAACCTCCAATACGTAAGAGGCGCCCCAACTGCAATTGACGACTCAATCTCGCAAATCGACGCAGGCCGCAAACAGGCGGCGTTCTTTATGAATCCGGTGAGAATGCACCAGTTAATAGACGTTACCGACGCAGGCGAAAGAATGCACCAGAAATCGACCTACTTCTATCCAAAAATGTACACAGGCTTAACGATCAACAAACTGTAGCTTTTACTATGCGCCGCTATCGCTGGCCGTCCTTATTTGCATGTTTACAACAAAGATAAAGATTCCCCCTCCTTTACGAAATCTACAACCAATGAAGAGGATTCTTGCCACTGTTTCAAAGACATAGGAACGATGTCAAAGGCAAGCTCAAATTTTTCCACAAGTGCCCATTTTAATCCTTTAAGCATCTCAGCCTTTTGAAAAACGTCTTTTTCGTTGAAATCCCGAGAGATTATAGCCATATCTAAGTCACTGTCCCTTGTATAATTACCCTTGGCGTAAGAACCAAAGACGACTATTCCGTCGGCTGTTATGTTGCGGTCTTTGAGGAAATCCTTTATCAACTGTGCAGCTTCTCTAACTGTTGCATCAGCCATCTTAATGCGTCTCTTGATTTATCGAGGATATTCTTTGTCTTATTTTTGCTGTATTCTTTTATCAGTTTTTCTAATTCTTCAGGATATCTCGTAGGAACACTGACGTCAACCACCAGGTTAATATCATGCTGGCTACTGGGAGTGTAAAGCATTTTTCCTTTCAGCCATAGACTATTTTTGTGGTTTGTGCTAAAATTCTGGTGTAAAGTTCAGTAAGATGTCGTTGGCGATATAATTACAGCTTTAACTTTTTCAAGGACTGGATTGCTGCTTGCGCAGGAATAACAGACGAAAAGGAACCATAAAATGGCAGATTGGAAAAACCCGCCCCGATTATTCATCCCCGGCCCGGTACAGGTTTACGACGACGTCCTCCGGCAGCTCGCCCGACCGACACTCGGACACCGCGGCAAGGAGTACACCCAGCTCCACGGCGATACGGTCGATATGCTCAAGAAAATCCTCTTCACCGAGCAGAACGTATTCCTCTCCACCTCCTCGGCCTCCGGAATCTGGGAAGCGGCCGTCCGAAACTGCCTCGCCCCCGACGAAACACTCCTCGCCACCGGCTGCGGCGCCTTCAGCGACAAGTGGGCATCCGTCGCCAGGCAGTGCGGCACCAACGTCGATGAGCTCAAAGTTGACTGGGGCAAGCCTATTCTCCCTGAGATGATCGATGAGAAGCTCGCAGCCGGCAAGTACGCCGCCATGACCCTCGTCCACAACGAGACAAGCACCGGCCTGACAAACCCCATCGCAGATATAAGCGAGATGATGAAGAAAAAATATCCTGACGTCCTTGTCTTTGTCGATTCGGTCAGCGGAATGGTAGGCCTGCCTTTGAAGTTCGACGAGCTCGGCTGGGACGTCGCCTTCGCCTCCGTCCAGAAGGCATTCGCAATCCCGCCCGGACTCGCCGTCGCCGCAGTCAGCAGCCGCGCACTCGAAAAGAGCAAAGCCGTCCCCAACCGAGGCTACTACTTCAACTTCGAGCTCTGGGCAAAGTCAGCCGAGAAAAGCCAAACCCTCGTAACGCCAAACATCCCCCATATCATGGCCCTGAACTACCAGTGCGAAAAACTGCTCAAAGAGGGTATGGAAAACGCCTGGCGGCGACACAAGGATATGGCCGACTTCGTAAGGACCTGGGCAAAAGAAAACTTCGACCTCTTCTGCGACGAAAAATACGCCTCCAACACCCTCACAACCATCAACAACACCAAGGGCATCAACGTCGCCGAAACCATCAGCGCAATTCAGCAAAAGCACAACACCATCTTCGGCAACGGCTACGGAAAACTAAAAGAGCAAACATTCAGAATCGCGCACATGGGCGACATCACCATCCACGACCTAAAAGACCTCCTCGCCTGGATCGAAGAAGAAATCACCCGAGGCAACTGAGAATTCGGAGTCGGCAATTGTTGGCGCAGCACGCTTTGCCCACGCCAAATCAATGCGCCACGCAGAATAGACGCCGGGCGCAGCATCCCTAAAACCCTCCAAAATCACCGCATCTCTCAGAAAACAAGAAAATTGCTGTTGCCAAATAGCACACATTACGCTATATTTGTACTATGAAGCACTTTGATTGGAATACCGACAAGAACGATGAGCTCAGGTCGGATCGCAACGTTACATTTGAAGAAATCGTTTTTTCCGTGATGCGTGGCGGATTGCTCGATATTATCGAGCATCCGAACACCAAAAAGTATCCGAACCAGAGAATATTCATAGTCGATATTGACGACTATGCCTATTTGGTTCCTTTTGTTGAGACAGAAGAACGCGTATTTCTAAAAACAATAATTCCCAGTCGAAAAATGACGAAGATGTATCTTGGAGGTGATAAACGTGAGACTCAGTAAAGAGGAAAAAACGATCCTTCAATCAGTTGAACGCCGGCGGCCCAAATCCGTCCCAAATCTTAAGAAAGAGGCAAAACGATATCAGGACTACGCCAGGGCAACCTTCCGCAAGGACAAAAGAGTCAACATCAGAATTTCAGAGAAGGACCTTATCAAGATTCAGCAAAAAGCCCTTGAAGAAGGCCTGCCCTATCAGACGCTCATCTCAAGCGTACTCCACAAATTTGTGGGCGGCCGTCTCGTGGAAAAGCCTTCCTGATCGTCCTTCGCAGAACGCACCGCCGCGCCCACACCAAACACAACCCCGACCCTCAGGGAGGGATAATCCATACACATTTAACAGTGCCCCAAACGCGCCGCGGCCTCAAGCGCAGCGCCCCCCTGAGCTTGTCGCAGGCTTGGGGACAGCCGCTGCATCCTTTTTTTCGTTCCGCCCGGCGCGGGTGTCACGAAGTCACGTGATAGCCGAATTCGAGCACCTTCGGCTCAACCAGCCGGCGGTAATCGGCCATACTCATCCGCACCGCCTTCTCGTGCGTACCGGCCTGGAACGTGATATGGTCGTCCTCTTCCAGGGCCTTGTCGATAATAGTCGGCAGATCATACAGATTCCCAAACGGCGGCGCCGCACCCAAATCACAGTCGTCAAATATCTTGCCGATATCATTCTCCTCAGCTAACTTGACCGACTTGGCCCCCAATTGACTCTTGAGCGCCCGCAAATCGATCTTACACGGCGCGGCTAAAACGCACATCACGTACTCGCCGTCCGCCTTGACAACCACCGGCTTGGCCACGTATCGCCCGGGCTCATGCTCGGCCGCGGCCATCTGCTGGGCCGTAAACGCCGGCTCATGCTCGGTAACCTCGTACTTCACGCCCGACTCATCCAGAAAATCTATCACTCGCATATTGCACCTCCAAAAAACCGTTGCCCCTTAAACCTTGATTGCGATCCCCTTATTTAACCACCCTCGGCCGCAACAATCAAGCCAAATTCTCCACCCAATTTACTGTCTTGTTCCCTCTGTCATTCCGCTGTTGATGCGGTCGAAGAAGGCCCTCGGACAATCTTTGCCAGCGAATCCCATCTCGGCTCGCGGCGAATCTCGCATCCAGTGAGCCGGCGTTCACGGGCGGGCCCCTGCTCAATACCGGCCCGCAGATTTCTCAGACAACGTTCGACAGGCACGCATCCGGCATCAGATATCTGTGCCGGGTCTTCCTCCGTGCCCATTCGTGCTAATTCGTGGTTAACATCTCTTTACGTCTTTTGTGTCCCTTCGACGGGGCTCAGGGCGGGGCTTCGTGGCGCGTTCTTTGTGTCACGGTCGTAAAATCGGAGCGAAAAGGTTTGACAGGCCGAACTTTGCGCTGCTAAAATCGTATGAATTCCTACTAAAATGACCGTTTGTGGTTGTAAAACATTGATCTTGACAATTTAACCCCCATAGAATTTGAAGGGAAACTGACATGTTCAAGAACGCTCTCAAAAAGCACAGTATTCGCTCAGGTTACCTCGTAATTTCAACTGTCTTTCTGCTCATTTCAGCCGGTTTTCTGCTCCTGCTCTTTGTCAATCCGGCCCATGCCCAGGACAGGAACAGCATCGCCGCGCTTAAGCAGATGGGTAAGGCCTTTGCCTCGGTCGCGGAAGCGGCCTCGCCGGCCGTCGTCGCCATCAAAGCCGAAAGAACGGTCGCACTGCGGTACTACGGCTATGAATCACCCTACGGCGACAGGTTCGATCCGTTCAGTGACGACTTCTTCGATTTTTTCTTCCGCCGTCGTTCACCTTCGCCGCGCCAGCGTTCCCCTCGCACGCCTCAGCGCAAGCAGGTGACCACGGCGCAGGCTTCGGGCTTTATGATCTCGCCGGACGGCTATATCCTCACGAACCACCATCTGGTCGGCGACGCTGAAAAAGTGCTGGTCGAGCTCGGAGACGGCCGAAAGTTCACGGCTATAAAAACCGGAACGGACCCGGATTCCGACATCGCCGTCCTGAAAATCGACGCCAACGACCTCAAGTATCTCAAACTGGCCGACTCCGACGCCCTCGAAGTCGGCGAATGGGTCCTTGCAATCGGCAATCCGCTGGGCCTGAGCCACACCGTAACCGCCGGTATAGTAAGCGCCAAGGGCCGAAGCGGCTTCGACCTGGCAACGTTTGAAAACTTCATACAGACCGACGCGGCGATAAACTTCGGCAACTCCGGCGGACCTTTGATCAATCTCGACGGAGAGGTGGTCGGAATCAACACAGCAATCGTCGGCGGCAGCGGCAATATCGGTATCGGCTTTGCCATCCCTATCAATATGGCCAAGCACGTTTATGGACTGCTCAAAAAGGGCGAAAAGATCGAGCGAGGCCTCCTCGGCGTGATCCCGCACGATATGGATGCGGCTATGGCTGAGGCTTTCGGCCTGAAAGACAACAAGGGCGTGCTGCTTTCTGAAGTTGAGGAGGGTTCGGCTGCAGAGAAAGCCGGACTAAGACACAACGACGTTATTCTCGAGTTTAACGGCCAGCCGGTGGAAGCTGCCAACGAGCTGCGCAACCGAATCGCGATGCTCAAGCCGGGAACTAAGGTGAAAATCGTAATCTGGCGGGATGGTAAACGAAAAACGCTCACTGCCGAGCTCGCCAAGCGAGATTCAGTGAAGGCCAAGCCCGGGGACGCACCGGCAGAAGCGATTGACGAATTGGGTTTTTCCGTGCGCGACCTAACTGAAGAGCTGGCCGAGCGTTACGGCTACGAAGGGCAGCTCGGAGTTATCGTCAGCAGTGTCGAGCCGGGCTCGCTGGCCGGCCGGGCCGGTATTGCGCCGGGAATGCTCATCAAAGAAGTCAATCGGACGCAAGTCAAGAATACAAAAGACTTTAACGAGGCAATAAAAAGTGCCAAGGAAAAGGGGACCGCTGTGCTGTTAGTGAAACGCGATGTTTACTCGTTCTTCGTACTGCTGACGTTTTCCAAGTAAGTAGGTAGATACGTAAGACGTTTCGGATAAACACGTTAGCCCGAGAAACTCCGCTTTACGCGGGGCTTTTTTCGTATTGCCTGTCGCGTATCGCGTTTCTACGCCAGAGACCCAAGGCAGGAGCCGTATGTGGGAAAGCTGCACGTACGGAACTGCGCTGGGGGCTGCTCGTAAGAGCAGTTCCTGCCGCGACCCTGCCGGGGATAGCCGGCTGGGTGTGACGGATTACCCTATGGGCGGGCGTTTTCAAACCGGCCGCCCGGAACACTCTCTCGCAACGGTAATCCAGAACTCCCCTATGCCTAAGAAAATCTCCCTGCCGAAGGCAACGTACTCTCTTAATTATAAAGGGAAAATGTCCATTTCACGCTGAACGAGTACATAGTCTCAATCCAATAGCAAATAGTCGGATATCGCAAGGTCCAGCTTCACCTCCGCCGCACCGTTGCGCTGTCTGAGATCGAGCGCCCCCTGCTCCTGCTCGTGCAAATGCCCCTCGAAATAACCCGCCGCCCGCAGACTCCGCACCCGCTCGATCTCCGGCCTTCCGGGGAAACGGATAACAAGCTCTTTGACAACCTCATCGCGCCAGTTAATCAGAACCACGATATCCCCCTCAGGACCACTGAAGTACTGCGCCTCAACCAAAGGGTCGGACACTTGGACCGGCGAAACAACCCCCGCCCAACGCGCAGCAACAGTCAGGAACCGCCGCACATCCTGCGAAAAAGCCGTAGGTAGAATCTGCGAAGTTCTCGTCACCGCCGGCTTGACATAAGCCATACCGGCCAAAGCACCGCAATATATCGTCCTGCCTTTGCCGAATCTGTTCGCAACAACCCCCGCCGAATTGTCCCCGGCGTAAGTCCCAACGACCTCGCCGTCTGCCTCCGCATCAAGGGTCTCCCGGTAAAGATAAACCGGCAGCTTCATCTCATCCGCAGCCCTATCAATCGCCTTGACAACTAATCTATCAAGGGCCTTGACCTCTTTCAAAGTCTGCCGCGGACGTATATGCCGCCTATGCCGCACAAGCTCGTGCCCCTCAATACCGTACATACCATAAAGCTCCGTCAGTTCACGATGGTATTCATCCAACAATCCCCCTCCCGCCGTCGCATACACAACGCCCCCGTCGGCCACCCACTTCTCAAGCGGCCCCGCAGCAGCCCCCACCATCTCAGAGCCTACTATGTACAAAGCCTTATAGGGCTTCAAAAGCCCCTCGGCTATATCTTCGTCCGTGATCAAGTCCACCGGATACTGCGCGTGCCGCAGCGCCAGCCAAATCGCCTTGCGCTCCTCGTTGTTCACATTGTACTTCGCACTATAAAGATGCCCGCTCCCCCCAATATCCTCCGTGTCCCAGGTATCACTTGCACGCGGGAGCATAATAGCAATCCGCGCCCGCCTCGGCTGCGCCGGATACAAACGATGCTCCACCGCCCCAGCCGCGCCGATCACGTCATAAATCGCCTGGTACGTTCGCGGACTGTCCGTCACACTGACGTAATCCCACGTCGTCAGCACCTGCGCTTCGGTATGAAAGTGATTTAGAATCTTCACATTATGCGCCAGCCCGAGCGCATTCATTCGCCGAAAGTTGTCCGGCGAATTGCCCGTAAAAGGCATCACGTAAAACTGCGCCGGCGCCCCGTGATAAGAGCCCGCCAGCCGCAGTGCATCCAACAAAAATCCGTACACCTGAGGTGACACCTCCGGTATCTGCCACCACCAGTCCTCCGTCCACGTCATCGTCATCGCCCCCGCACGGAAAGGCCCGACCCACTGCCTCACATCAGGCCACACATTCATGTGCGGACTGAAATTCGCCCCCGTCAGCACCCGCTTGCCCGGATGCTTCTCCTTCAACGCCTTCGTCCGACCCGCGAGCTCCTCATACCACAGTTCGTACCGGTAGTTCGCCGACTCGTAGTACTGCTTCGGCTTCTCCGGAAGTGATGGCGTAATCTTCACAAGTCCCCATTGCTCGTCCTTACCCATCTGCCGCGCGTTCTCAAGCTCCTCATCGCCGACAAATTCGAGCGGATCGAATCCCTTGCCCTTGAGATACTCACGAAACCTGCGATTCTGCTCATCGACCGGCATACTGACTGAAATCCAGATTTCATCGCCGAAATTACCTTCGACCGTCCCGTCGGGATAACCGTTGTATCCAAGCGCATCGAGAATCCCCGGCTGCCCTCGGCTCGTAAAGACAAACCGCGTCGGCCTTCGCCCGATTCTTGGAAATTCCTCAATAAAATCCAACTGCCACTCGAGCGCCTCGGCCAGGGTATAGACCCGCGAAGCTATCTCAGGACGAGACGGAATGAGCAAACCCAACGTCGGCAAAAAAGGACGACCTCCGTTCCACACGCTGTACCCGAGGACCCACGGATAACTGCGTTCTTTGCCCTCTCGCAGCTCGCCCTTGTGGACCTCGACCCGCCGAATAACACGCTGTCCCCGCCCCTCGGCCACCTCCGCCAGCAAGTGCAATCCGGATTTCTGCCCGGAAGTCTCGACCCCGCAAAGCACCGGTGAAAGATACGTGTCCGGACTGCGCGTCCCCCGCAGATTCATTCCCCTGCCAATATCCACCCACCCCGACCGCTCGCCCCGCCCAAGCCACTTACCGTCAAGCTCCCCGCGACCGCCTTCCTCGGTGCCGACATATATCGTCCAGCCCGCCCACCCGAAAGGCTTATTACTGTTCGGCACCACGTGCACACGGACCAGAATCTTCGCATCATCGCTGCGCACATTCGTAAACCGAATAAAAATCTTCCCTTCGCCGACAAGCTGCTGCGAAAAACCCGCTCCCGTCATCAGCAGCAAAACCAGCACTCCGCAAGCACAAAGCCAAAGAACCCGCTTTCGCCCGAATCCGCTCGTCCGCCCCCGGACCCCTCTGCCTCCCTCGGACCGCACATCCTTTTGCTCTGAGCAATTATCCATTACAAACCTCCCGGTCAACAGACGCGCCGTCAGAGCCTCTCTTCTCCGACACCCTCCTTGCCCCGCAGAAAATCCATTTGCGATCAGGGTACTCACTTCTGACACACACATCAAGCACTTTCGCACCCCTTGCATCCGGCTGCAAAGGCCGCGATGCGTTCGCAGCGTGCCCGCCGGTGAGAAATGCCGGTCAGAAATTCTCCAGTATCGCCGCCGTGTGAATTGCCAGCAGCATCAGGTAGTCCAGGTCGCTTAGATTGTAGGGCCGGTGGTCCTCCGCGTTGTCCATATATAGCACGCCGAAGCACCCGGTAGGATCCATAACGGGCGCAATCATTGCCGAGAGCACCCCTTGCTCTTTGGACTGGCTGGAGACCTTGGGAAAGAGCAGGAACTGGCCCTTTTCCACGGCCTGGGTAATCTTCCCGTAGAGCTTTATGTCGTTGAGTCCGATGGTTTTGCCGTCTCTTGCCTTTCCTGCGTGAGAAGTCATCGGCCCTTCGGGCTCATTCCTCAAGGCGCACCAGGCGTGATGAGCGTCGAACTGTCTGAATATGATAGTCAAGAGAGTCTTGAGCACTGCGTCCGGGCCTCCGGCTTTGCAGATCGCCTCTGTGGCCCGGAGAAAATCCTTCGCCCTCTTGGCCGGAAACTTGATGTCGGGCGCGTGCTCGGCGTCCAGGTTCCGCGCTATAACCTGAGGCTTGCGGGGCGCTGTTATCAGCGTATCTTCCAGATGGCTCGGTTTGTCGGCTTCGGCCTCGAAGTCAATTTCAATGCTGAAATCAGCAATACGGAGGCAGTCGCCCGTCTTGATTTGCGTCTTGTGGATCGGCTTGTCGTTTAGATACGTCTTGTTGGCCGAGTCGAGGTCTTCGATCATCCAGTTACCCTCGGGCATGCTGAAGATTACCGCGTGCTGCCTTGAGACCTTTGTATCCGGCAAAAAAACCTGGCTGTCCGTCCCTCTTCCGATATGAATTGGGCCCGCCGTGAATTGGAATTCCCTGACGCTGCCGTCACTTTGTTTTACAACCAAACGCATTGGCTTGCACCCTGCTTTTGGACCGTATGCCCGTCTATTCCATTATCCGAAATCCGGAACAATCTGTCAAGCACAATCGCTAAAATGCCTGCGAAGCGGCGCCTGCAGGCTATCCGAGGCGGTTTTCGCTTGACATTCCCGGGCGAATCAGATAGACTATGATGTGTTCAAGGATGTGTGGTGAGAACCTCTGCGTTCGTTTTCTGCCGGGATGCCTTCTATGTGAAATGGTCTGTGTTTTCCGGCTGCTCTTTCTCGATTGGATACTGAGGGTGTGAAATGAAACGTGCAATTTTGATGATGTTGGCCGTATTTGCAGCCACCGCCACTGCGAACGAGGGATTCGCCACCGAATTGTTGCTCAGGCTCGGATCTCGAAAGTTTGTTCAGGCCGACGGCCTTGACATCGCAGTGGGCACATATTCCGTCCCATCCTTCGTGGATTGGGATAACGACAACGCCAAAGACCTGATAATCGGCGCCAAAGACGGGAAAGTGCGCGTGTATATCAACACGGGAGCCGAATCAAATCCGCAATTCGCAAGTTATTTCTACGTGCAATCCAACGAGACGGACCTAATCCGAACCGGGCCGGGATGTATGGGCTGTTTCCCGAGGGTGGTCTATTGGGACGCCGATGGCTGTAAGGATTTGCTCATCGGCCGAGTAGATGGGAAGGTCGAAATCTTCCTCAACGTTGCCACAGACGACAACCCGACCTTCGACGGCGGAACGTTGCTGCAGGTCGGTCCGCCCGGCTCAAAAGCAGACATCAGTGTCGCAGGGCGAGCCACACCGGCTGTTGTGGACTGGAACAACGACGGCGCTAAAGACCTACTCGTTGGAGCACGCTATGGGAGAATATACATCTACTTGAACGAAGGGACCGATACCGAACCCGACTTTCGCTCGGTGGCATTTGTCCGCGAGAATGGTTCGGACTTGTTTGTGCCGTCGCAGCGTTCGAGCCCGGTCGTCATGGACTTGGACGGCGACGGCAAGAAGGATATATTGACAGGCAATACCAACGGGCAACTATTGTTCTACAGCAATACCGGGACGGACGCGGATCCGAAATTCTCGGGCTACGACCTTGTCAAGGCCGACGGCGTTGCGATTGACCTTCCCGACTCGCCGTGATCGAGGCCGTCGGTATGTGACTGGACTTCCGACGGCTACTTCGATGTCCTGATAGGCGCCGAGGACGGGAAGGTCCATCTGTACCAGAGCATCCCGCAGCCGGGCGATATGGACAACGACTACGACGTAGATATGGATGATTTTGCAATCTTTGCGCTTTACTGGGGGGCGAGCGGCTGCGGCGATTGCGCCGGCACCGACCTCATCGACGATGACATCGTGGACATGCTCGACGTGGTGGAATTCACGTTCTGGTGGCTCGAAGGCGCCGATAATTGATTATTGACTTAGGCACTCTAACAATACCCAATTTGTCATTCCGGGCCCTGTCGAGGAATTTATTCAAATACCCCTGCGAACCCCCCAGGGGCGAAGCGGCGAGTGTGGCTGATTTTCCTGGTACAGTATAAGGTTCTTCCTGGCAAAGGATTACGCGCTCCGTCATTGCGAGCGAAGCGAAGCAATCTCACTGATATGTAAGGCGGAGATTGCCACGGCTACATTCTGCGCCCTCGCAATGACGATAGCGGCTCTGTTGCGCCTTGTGAACGAGTATTGACAAACGCCCCAATCACTTGCCGGAAAATCCGGCCACACCTCTTTCTGCCTTAGCGGCATTTTTTCGTTCATCCGGTTAATGCGTAGGTGCACCACAATTACGCCCCAACATGTGCAGGCGGAATCAGACAACTTAACCCGCCGATTATGGTTAAGAGAAAAATCGTTTGCCCAGAGGCTCAAATTTGGGCACAAGGGGGGAAATTTGTGCCTCTGGGGCCCCGAACGATTTTTCTCGGTCGTGCGATACGCTCATACACCTGCCCATTTCCCGGATGTGCCCATTTTTTGTTAGCAATCTTCTGCTTTTTGCTTATAATCAACCGTTCGTTCGCGATAGTCGGGGTTGAATAGCACCCTGTTGCAACCTTACTTTGAATCTAAAGGAGCTGATGATGTGCAGGTATCGACTATACGGTGTGTTAGTTGCTGTTTGGCTGGTGAGTGTGGGCTGCGATGTTGATGGTATCGTAGGCGGCATTACAGGTATCATAACCGGCGAGGTCGCCGATGGCGGCAGTATCGCGATTGTTGAGAGGCCCGGCACCGCTGCGGGCAACGATTTCTACGTCGGCAACCGTCCGCCCTTGACCCCCAGCCCCTTTATAAAGCTGCCGATAGGCGCGATCGAGCCGGAAGGCTGGGTCCGCAGGCAGCTCGAATTGCAGGCGGATGGGTTTCACGGACACCTGACCGAGATCAGCAGCTTCCTTAAGAAGCAAGGCAACGCGTGGCTCAGTCCCGCCGGTGAGGGTCAGCACGGCTGGGAAGAGCCTCCCTACTGGCTCAAGGGATTCAGCAACTGCGGTTACATCCTCCGCAATCAGCGCATGATCACCGAATCGAAAATATGGATCGAGGCGGCCATTCGAAGCCAAAAGGCCGACGGCTGGTTCGGACCCGACAAGGGACGCAAGGGCGCAGCGACCCGCCTACAGGGACGTGAAGACCTCTGGCCCAATATGATCATGCTCTTCTGCCTCCAGAACTACTACGAGTTCACCGCAGATAAGCGCGTCATCAACCTGATGACCAATTATATGAAGTACCTTTCGACCGTCCCCGAAGAGCGCTTCCTGGTCGGATATTGGCCGCGGATGCGCGGAGGCGACCTCCTGTACAGCGTATATTGGCTGTACAACCGGACCTCAGATGCGTTTCTCCTGGACCTGGCAAAGAAGGTCCACCGGCGCACCGCTGAATGGGAAAAGGATGTAATCAACTGGCACAACGTGAATATGTCGCAGGGCTTCGGCGAGCCGGCCACATATTACATGCAGTCCAAAGACCCCAATCATCTCTGGGCCGCCGAGCGCAACTGGCGCAAAATCCGTGACATGTACGGCCAGGTCCCGGGCGGGATGTTCGGCGGTGATGAGAACTGCCGGCCGGGGTTTACCGGGCCGAGACAGGCAGTCGAAACCTGCGGAATGGTCGAGATGATGCTTTCACACGAAATACTGCTCACGATTACGGGCGGCGCCAAGTGGGCCGACCGATGCGAGGATGTGGCCTTCAACTCGCTGCCGGCGGCATTTACCCCGGACTTAAAGGCCCTGCATTACCTGACCGCCCCGAATATGATCCTTTGCGACAGGCACAATAAGTCCCCGGGTCTCCAGAACGGCGGGCCCATGCTGCTGTTCAACCCGCACATTCACCGATGCTGTCAGCATAACACCGGCCACGGCTGGCCTTATTATGCCGAGCATCTCTGGCTGGCCACGCCGGGCAACGGTCTGGCGGCAGTGCTGTACGCACCCTGCCGGGTAACAGCGAAGGTCGGAGACGGCGCGAAGGTTACGATCATCGAAGAAACGCGCTATCCCTTCGACGAGAATATCGAGTTTACGGTCAAGACAAGCAGGCCTGTGCAATTCCCGCTTTATCTGCGTGTGCCGCTCTGGTGCGAAGAGGTGGAGCTGGCCATAAACGGCGAAACGACGTCGGTCAAGGGACGTCCGCGGTCATATATTATGATTGACCGAGAGTGGGTCAACAGTGATAGGGTGAGCCTTAAACTCGGCATGACAGTGACGGTGACCAAGTGGGACAAGAACAAGGACAGCGTCTCGGTGGACCGCGGCCCCCTGACCTATTCGCTGAAGATCGGCGAAAAATACGTCCGCCAGGGCGGGACGGACGAATGGCCCGCCTGGGAGATACATCCGACGACTGCGTGGAATTACGGACTCGTATTGGACGATTCCGACCCGGCCTCGTCCTTCGAGCTTGTCCCCGGAAAATGGCCCGACGACGACCAGCCCTTTGAGGCCGAGGCCGCGCCGATTGCGCTGCGAGCCAAGGCTAAGAAAATCCCCGAATGGCAAAAAGACAAGCTCGGCCTTGTCGGCCTCCTCCAGCCCAGCCCCGTCAAATCCGATGAGCCGACCGAGCAGGTAACGCTGATTCCGATGGGCTGCGCGCGGCTGCGAATTTCAGCATTTCCAACTATCGGCGCCGGTGCCGATGCGCATAAGTGGCAGGCCCCGCCCAAACCGGCAGAACCTGTTCCGACAACTGCCTCGCACTGCTGGGGACCCGATACGGTCAATGCCTGTAGTGACAAATTACTCCCGAAAAGCTCGGACGACCACAGCATTCCGCGTCTTACCTGGTGGGACCACAAAGGCACGAGCGAATGGGTGCAGTACGACTTTGAAAAGCCGAGGAAGGTATCGAGCGTCGATGTTTATTGGTTCGACGATACCGGCAGAGGGGGCTGTCGCGTGCCGCAGTCCTGGCACCTGCTGTATAAAGATGGCGACCGGTTCAAACCGGTGCCGAACGCCGGGGCATACGGCGTGGCCGGGGACAAGTTCAACAAACTGAGCTTCGAGGCCGTCGAGACAAAATCTATCCGGCTTGAAGTTCAGTTGCAGCCGGAGTTCTCCGGTGGCATTCTCGAATGGCGTGTTAATCCGGAGTGATAGTTGCCAGGGCGAAGCGAAGCAGTTTATTTAGCCTGCGGTTTTACCGCAGGTTTGACTTGCGAAATTGCACCCGGCAGGTTAGTAGTTGTTTTGAGGAAGTTTTATGGCAAGGGACAAGATAACAGTAGTCGGCGCCGGTAACGTCGGCGCCACGACCGCACACATTGCTGCGACGAGGGGCCTTGGGGATATTGTGCTTGTGGATATTGTCCAAGGGCTGGCCGAGGGCAAGGCCCTGGACATCGCCGAGGCAAGTCCCATCGAGCTCTCGAGCCCCGCCATCACGGGGACCTGCGACTGGGAGATCACCGCCGAAAGCGATATCGTAATCGTAACAAGCGGCTTTCCACGCAAGCCCGGAATGAGTCGAGCCGACCTGCTGGCAAAGAACGTGCAGATCGTAAACGATGTCAGCACCAAAATCGCCAGGCACTCGCCCGATGCCATCGTCATCGTCGTCTGCAACCCGCTTGACGCAATGGTTTATACCGCTGCCAAAGTCACGGGCTTTGCCAAAGATAGAGTAATGGGAATGGCCGGCGTGCTCGACTCGGGTCGTTTTAGCTACTTTATCGCCTGCGAGCTTGGCGTAAGCGTAGAAGATATAAAGTGCGTCCTGCTGGGCGGCCACGGCGACGATATGGTGCCTCTACCCAGATTCACCTCGGTCAGCGGAATACCCATAACCGAACTGCTCGATGAGGAAAAAATCGCCGAACTAATTGAACGAACACGTAAAGGCGGTATCGAAGTTGTAAATCTCCTCGGCTACAGCGCTTATTATGCCCCCGCCGCCGGGGCAGTCAAGATGGCTGAGGCCATACTCCGAGACACCAAGGCGGTCCTGTCATGCTGTGCTTATTGTCGGAGCGAATATAGTGCCGGGGGGTGTTTCGTGGGGGTCCCTGCCGTCCTCGGCAGAAATGGGGTGGAAAAGGTCATTGAGCTTGATTTGAACCGGTCCGAACGCAACCAGTTTGAAGAATCGCTGGCCCACGTCAAAGAGCTTGCTGCGAAAGTTGATAAGCTCTTATGACCAAAATGCAAATTTCTCTGGGCTATTTTGTTGTCATTAGTCGAATAATAGTGTAAATGAGGTGCTTTTTATAGGCGCTCTTTAACCGGTAGCAGGGGTAGTAATGGAGCTGATAAAGAAGATAAAGCAGGCCGAAGCACAGGCCCGGGAGATTATCGACCGGGCCAAAGCGGAAGCGGCCAAGCACGCTGACGAAGCTCGGCAGAAGCGACTGGCTGACCTGGCCGAAGCCGAGCAGCAAAGGAAAAAGGCCGTCGAAGCCGCCGTTGCAGATGCGCAATCACAAGGCCGAACCGACATCGAGGCTCTCAAAGCCGATGCCGAAAGCCGGCGCCGCCAACTGACAGAGCAGACAAAAAGCAAGATGCCCGCGGCCGTCGAGAAAGTAATGGATTACTTGAGAGGTTAGCTATGGCCATTGCCCAAATGGCAAAAGTGATGATAGTCAGCCATCGCTCCCAAGTCTCGGACCTTCTCGAGGCGCTGCAGGCCGAGGGCATCTGCCAGATACTAAACGTCGAAGAGGCTATGGTCAGCAAGGATCTGCCGGCGCTTGAGGGTGCTCCGCAACGGCCGAAGGATATCGAGGGGCTATTGGGCCGCCTGGATAAGAGCATCGCCTTTGTGAAGAACTATGCCCAGGTCCCAAAGGGTCTTGCCGCGGCCCTGGCGCCGCGCACCGTTGTCGATGAGCAATCATATAGCAAGATCGTGTCAGATCGCGGTATTGTGGGCGTTGTCGATCGCTGCGAGCTGGTCGAGGCGTCGATGGAGAGAACCAAGGCGGAGATTGAGAACCTTAGCGTCGGCCTTGAGGCGCTTCGCCCGTGGGAGGGCCTCGAAAGTGCGGTGGAGGAAATCACGCGATTGCACCGCGTGAGCTGCTGGACGGGGCTGATACCGGTTCAGCAATTCGACCGGGCGGCCGAAAGAATAACCGAGCTTGGCGGTGCGATTCAAGTAGTAGGTCCGGCGGCAAACAAGCACGCCTGCCTTATTGTCTGCCTGAATGAAAGTGCCGATGACGTCCAGAAGGTGCTCCGCTCGGCCGAATTCGAGGCCGTCACCTTCGAGGGAATGACCGGGACGGTTGTAGAATTGATCGCCGAGCACAGAGAGAAACTGGAGCGGGCGCAAAGGCAATTGCAAGAGCACCAGGCTCAGGCGGGCGCGTTGGGTGAGAATTTGCTCAACCTGGAGATTCTTAGCGACCATAACCAGAACCTCTTGAACCGAGAGCAGACCAGGGACACCGCACCGGCAACAGAGCACACGGTCCTTCTGGAAGGCTGGGTCAAGAAAAAGGATTATGGCGGCTTGGAAAAAATTGTATCGGGCTTCGAGGCCTCGAGTCTTGGCAAGATCGAGCCGGCCGAGGGCGAACAAATACCGGTCGAAATAGAGAACAAGCATGTTGTAAAGCCCTTCGAGGTAATTACCCGTCTCTACGGTATGCCGCAGCACTACAATATCGACCCGACGGTATTCTTAGCACCATTTTTTGCCTTGTTCTTTGGACTGTGTCTTACCGATGCCGGTTATGGGCTGGTTATGGTTGCCTTGATATTTCTCTTAGTTAGGAAAACCCAGGGTGACAAGAAGCTGTTGTGGATGCTGGGTATATGCGCCGCTGCGACTATTGTCGCTGGTGCTTTGACGGGAGGATGGTTCGGTGATGCCGTTCAACAGTTCGTACCGGCACTGAAACCGATGAGAGAAAAAATGATGTGGTTCGACCCATTTGAGAAACCGATGCTCTTCTTTGGCTTGTCACTGGCGCTCGGTTATGTGCAGATTATGGCAGGACTGATGATTGCGTTTGTGCACAACCTTAGACGAAAGCAATATATAGCCGGGTTGTGTGACCAATTTGCCCTGTTGGTGATGCTCAATTCGGTTGCGATATTAGCGGCGAGTAAATTCGTGGCGCTGCCGGCCTCGGTGCCGGCTTGGGCCCCGGTCCTCGTTGACCGGATTGGAAAGGTCTGTACTATAACGGCCCTTGTTCCGGCGGCGGTAATCTTGCTGTTTAGCCACCGCCAAGGCGGTTGGGGCGCTCGCATCGGAATGGGAGCATACAACCTCTTTAGCACCATATTCATTGTCGGGGATGTGCTAAGTTACATAAG
>JAGMDR010000386.1 GCA_023128595.1 Planctomycetota bacterium
TCGAAGGAGCAGGAATCCAGTTTTGGGGCTGTAGACACCTGCTTTCGCAGGGGTGACATAACGAAAGAGGCTTTCCGCAACAGGAACTAAATAGGGAAATATCAGTTTATGAGAGGGTAAGAAAATGAAAGAAGCGAACTTGAGTAAGAGAATGTTTTGGCAGCGCAACTTCGTCATTCTCGCAGGATTACTAATCGTTTTGCAAGGTGTTTCCATTTTCTCTTATTGCCCTTCGATTCATACCATTTCGGGGACGGTTCGGTCCAGACGGACCTCGCCGAGGGCCGAAGGACCCAGGACCCCGGCGGAATCGCTCAGGTTGGCCTCTCCGGCGCCGGTCTCCTTCGCCCGGCCCGCGCCGCCCAGGAGGACGGAGTTGCCGCTGAAGACGGTGGAGCCTCCACTGCCAGATTTGTTTCTGCTGTTCGGTGAGTATCGCCGTGATATCTTCATTCATTTGCCCCAGGGTTTCGTCGATCTCCGCGCGGGCATCGGTGCGGATCTCGTCAAGCTTTTGCATGTGCATTTGCAGGATGGGCTCGATATTTTCGCGTTGCTCGGCGGTAAGGTGCAAGCAACGCTCCAGGTTAGGGAGCAGGCCCTCGATGGCAATTTCCGGAGGCCGTGGGGGTCTGGTTAGCTTGTGCGGGGCCACAATCATTATCGAGGTGGCGCCGATGACGCTGCCGGCCAGCAGGATGACCAAGCCGAAAAGGGCTATGCGCCGGCGATGTAGTCGTCGCATGTAATGTGTGGTCGGACTGTCGGTTGTTTCTGTTTGTTTCATTGTATCACCCATGCAATTGCTTCTGATATTTCAAACAGGGGATCGAGCGAGGCGTAGTAGGCAATGATCGCCAGCACCACAGCAGGGACGGCTGCGGCCGAGGAGAACACGGCCAACCACATCAAGGGCCTCTCCGAAATGCGGTCGAGCCGGTCTTGTTCGGCGGTGAGTGTTGCAATCACTCGACCGGCAACATCCACGCGAGGAGGTGCCTCGCTGCGGGCCCGGGTGGCCAGGATTTCGAATCGGTTTTCGCTTTTCATACTATGCTCTCCTTTCCAGCCTGGGCGACAAGCTTCTCCAATTTCTTTCTGGCACGCCTTGCCTGGACCTTGACCATGCTCCTGGTCCAGCCTATTCGGCGAGCGGTTTCAGCTACATCGCATCCTTCGAGGTAGCGCAATGTCAGGACCAGCCGGTCACGCGGTCGCAGTTGGGCCAGCAAATGGTGAACTAATTCGGCGGCCTGGTTGGGGTCCATCTTTTCCGGCGAATCATCAGCCACCTGGTCCCATTCTTCCAGCGTGAAGCTTTCTTTCTTCCTCTGGCGGGCGACCTGCTTCCAGTAGCGATACCCGACGCGAGTTGCTATCCGAGAAAGCCAGTGGGCAAAAGGCGCCTTTCCGTGGTAGCGGCCCAAGCCCAGGTACGCCTCGACGAAAACGTCCTGCACAAGTTCCTCGTGTACGCGGCGGTCTCGGCTGAAGCGCCACAGCACTCGTCCGACGTGTTCCTGGTGCCGCTCAATCAGCCGCCGATACGCCTCGGGATCGCCCCGGCAACTTTGTCGGACATCCGCAAGGTCCATCGCAACGTGCACGGCGGCCTCCTCTCTGTTTTCTGATGTGGACA
>JAGMDR010000387.1 GCA_023128595.1 Planctomycetota bacterium
GATATCGAGATGATCGACTGGGCCTCCAAGCGGACGTCGCAATTGATAACACAGGTCGCCGGCGGCAAAGTGGCAAAGGGTGTGGTTGATGTTTATCCGGGCAAGCCCGCTCCAAAAGAAGTGGCGCTGCGGCTTTCGCGTCTGAGAATGTTGCTCGGCATCGAAGTCCCGCGAGAAGAGGTGAGAAGGATTCTGTCGGCCTTGAGTTTCCAGCCGCGCCTCGAAGATGATGCGATCGTTTGTTCAGTGCCTTCGTGGCGAAGTGACGTCTATCGTGAGGCGGATTTAATCGAAGAAGTCGCTCGCGTGTACGGGTACAATAAAGTGCCGACAGAGCGCAAAATTCAAATCGAGGTCGTCCCGGTTGATGACCGTCAGAGGATGGCTGAGTCGATTGGCGCGTATCTTAACGGTTGTGGCTTTTATGAAACGATTAATGTGAGTTTCGTTGAGGATTCCGTGGGTAAGCTTTTCACAGAGCAAGCCCGTGAGCGGCACTTGAGCGTGAGAGACGAGTCGAGGAGAAGTGCGAATCTGCTTCGGCAGAGTCTCATCGGCTCGCTGCTTAGGGTTCTCAAGACAAATCTCAACGCCAAGAATCAGCCGTGCAGAGTATTTGAAATTGCCGATACTTTTGTGCCGAACGACGGTGATGGTGGGCTGCCTGCTGAGGAGGCTAAGCTGGCACTTGTCTGTGACGGCGATTTGAGAGACCTCTGCGGCGTGATTGAAGGGCTGATAAAGAGCATTCACAGAGAGGCTGTGACGGTTTTTGTCCCTGCCGATCTGGTTTGGGCCGAGGCCGGGGCCCAAATCAGGGTGAACGGCGAAGTGATAGGGGCGGCGGGGATTGGCTCGGCGGCGATCAGAGACAAATTCGATTTCAAGGAGCTTGCGCCTTGTGCTGCGGAATTGAGTTTTGCGTCACTGCTGTCTCTGCCTACCGGCCCCGTAAAAGTAAAGCCGATACCGAGATTTCCTGCAATCGAGCGGGACCTTTCGATTATCGTAAACGAGGAGGTCCGCTGGTCCGAGATTATCGACGCGGTCAAGGACAGCGCATCAGCCGAGCTCGAAGACGTCCAATTTGTCGGGATATACCGCGGCAAGGCCATCCCACCCGGCCGAAAAAGCGTTACCCTCTCACTGCGGTTCAGAGACGAGGACGGCACCTTGACCCACGATTCAGTGGACGGCCTTGAGAAGACTATCGTAGATAGCCTCACGCAAGCAGTTGGCGCCGAGCTGCGAGCCGTCTAACCAAGCCTTCTTCCGAGAGTTGTCAGCAGGTTGAGCTTGTTGATTTGTTGCCAAGGCGTCCTCTTGACTATTTGGTGATTCCGCTGTTGATCCTGTTTCAATGATGCTCTAATTGGCGTGGGTTTTGCAGCCGGAGATAGGGGGAGGTGGTTTTCGTGGTAACTGTGAATTTGCTGTAGAAAAATCCCGCTAAAAGCCGAAAAACCTATAAATAGAGCTTCTAAGGCCGGGGATTTGTCGCGAGCTTTGGCGGTATTTTCTTGACTTTCGGCTGGCATTTTGTATATAATGTAGTTGCGGGCTGACCCCTGCGGTGCTCGTGTAGAAAGACGTGTTTGAAAGAACCGATACCCGTACTCAGGGAAATCAGGCCTTGTTGGATCGGAAACGCCTACTTCGATAGGACTTTCGGACGCAAGCAACGATTGCCCACCTGAAAGTAATGGGTTCTCTTCAAACGCTTTCTTACGGCACCCGCGGAGGTGGGCCTGGCAATTTTTAAAAGGCCTGTTGTTGCAGGCCTTTTTTCATTTCTCGTGTTGTCAAGGCTCATGCCTAATCGCCGTTTTGCAGAACCATATTCTCTCGCCTGCACGAGCGAAGCGGGTTTGGGATATCGGACCATCAAGACTGGTGAAAACCTGGCGTTTGCCCTGTTTTTTGCAGTTAAGCCGAAGAATAGATTTGTCGATTAAAATAGGAGCCAGGGCGCAATCGCTTTTTGGTTTAGATGGTTGGTCTTTACCAATACACGACTTTCCCGGAGAAGTGGAAAATGCCAAGTGTTCGCAGCTTCACTGTCTTGCCGGCACTGCCGGACCCGCTCAAAGACCTCGAATTGATTGCAAAGAATTTGTTCTGGTCCTGGAACCCTGAGTTGGTTGAGCTGTTCAAGCGAATTGACGGCAATTTGTGGTCGGCGTGCAGTCACAATCCCGTCAAAATGCTCGGCAATATCTCGCAAGCGAAACTGGAGATACTGGCTGAGAATCAAGGCTTCTTAGGCGAGCTCCGGCGTGCCGTGGAAAAGCTAAAAGCATATCTCGACGGACCGACCTGGTTTGAAAAGGTCTGTGCGAAGTGCAGCAAGCCGATTATTGCGTATTTCAGTGCGGAGTTTGGCATCCATGAGTGTCTGCCAATTTACGCCGGCGGGCTGGGAATTCTGGCCGGCGACCACCTCAAAAGTGCTTCGGACCTCGGCGTTCCATTAGTCGGAGTCGGCCTGCTGTATCAGAAGGGCTATTTTCGGCAGTACCTGAACATAGACGGCTGGCAGCAGGAAGTGTATGTCGAGAACGACTTCTACAATATGCCGGTTGAGCTGGTTCGCAAGGACAGCGGGCAGCCATTAACGATCAGCGTCGAATATCCGGGCAGATGCGTGCTGGCGCAGATATGGTGCGCTTCAGTCGGCAGGGTAAGACTCTATCTGTTGGATACGAATATACCGGCGAATTCATCCGCCGACCGCATGATCACCAGCAGTCTTTATGGCGGCGACCGCGAGCTGAGGATACGTCAGGAGATTATGCTCGGCATCGGCGGCTTGAAGGCCCTTTCGGCTATGGACATCGCCCCTGCTGTCTGTCACATGAATGAGGGCCACGCGGCCTTTATGGCGCTTGAGCGAATCGGCGATCTGCGAAGCACCAAGAACATGACGTTTGACGAGGCCGTGGAGGCAACCAGGGCGGGCAATATTTTTACGATACACACGCCTGTTAAGGCGGGCCTCGATGAATTCCGCGTGGAGCTGATGGACAAGTACTTCGGCAGCTATTTTCCCAGGTTGGGGATCAATCGCAAGCGTTTCCTGGGGTTGGGCAGAATGCTGTCCGACGATGATAATGAGTCGTTCAAGATGCCGATTCTTGCGCTGCGCCTGAGCAGCTATGCAAACGGCGTAAGCAAGTTACACGGCGAAATCTCCCGCGGGATGTGGGGGAGCCTCTGGCCCGGTGTCCCTCTCGACGAAGTCCCTATTAAGTCGGTTACAAACGGCATCCACATCAGGAACTGGCTGTCGGATGAGATGAACTCCCTGTATGAAAGGTATCTTGGCCCGAACTGGGCTGATGAGACTACGGACAAGTCTATATGGAACAATGTCGACCAAATTCCCGATGAGGAGTTCTGGCAGATACATCAGCGGGGCAGGGAGCAGTTGGTCGTGTTTGCACGCAACCGTCTCAAGGCGCAGATGCAGCGCAGAGGGACTTACCACACCGAGTTGAACCACGCCGAGGAGGTCCTCGACCCTGAGGCACTGACCATCGGATTTGCCAGAAGATTCGTGAGCTACAAGAGAGGCACTTTGTTGCTTAAGGATCCCCAGCGCCTGATTAGGCTGCTTACTGACCCGAAGCGGCCTGTCCAGCTCATTTTCGCCGGCAAGGCTCACCCAAAGGACGCCGAAGGCAAGGACATTATACGTCACATAATACACTTTGCCACCCAGCACGATATCAGACGCCGCATCGTATTTCTGGAGAACTACGATATGGATATGGCAAGGGTACTCGTTCGTGGGGTGGATGTCTGGCTGAGCAATCCGCGAAGACCGATGGAGGCCAGCGGCACGAGCGGCATGAAAGCGGCGGTTAACGGCGTGCTGAATATGAGCACTCTGGATGGATGGTGGTGCGAGGGCAATACACCAGACGGAGGATGGGTTATTGGCGCCGGCGAAAGCTACGAAGATGCCGACTACCAGGATATGGTTGAGTCGCAGGCTATTTACAACATGCTCGAGAACGAGGTTATTCCCTTGTTTTACACTCGCTCGGCGGACAATTTACCGCGGGCCTGGATACGCAGGGTGAAAAACTCCGTCAAGTGGATAGCGCCTCGCTTCAACACGCACAGGATGGTTGCGGAGTACACCCGCAGGTTCTACAACCAGGCCGCCGCCAAATGGCGATATCTAACCGCCGAAGCTATGGCCAGAGCCAGGGCCTTCTCACAGTGGAAAGCGGATATTCGAGGAGCGTGGTCTCAATGCGCTGTTTTGAATGTGATAATGCAAGTTCACAACGCCGACGGCAGCGAACAGTTGAATCCCAAGCAGCCGCAGCTCAAGGTCGGCTCGCACTTGTGCGTGACGACTCTCGTTAAGCTCGGAAAGGTCAGCCCCGATGATGTTTCAGTTGAGCTCTATCACGGTCCGCTCGATACCTGGGGAAATATCAGAGAAGGCTCCGCCGTCAGAATGAGTTATGAAAAAAAGTCGGACAAGCAGGGCGAGCATTGGTTTAACGGCTCGATGCCTTGCGAGAGGACCGGACAGCACGGGGTAGCTGTCAGAATACTGCCTAAGCACACGGACCTGGCGAATCCTTATGAGCTTGGTCTGATCCTATGGGAAAAGACCGCCGAAATCGAGGATATGGATACCGGCGAAACAGCCGGCGGGTAATCGAAATCAAAAGTGCGACTGAGAGTTGACCAGAAACTCACCACTCCCCAGCGAGTGATAGTCGCAAACCCGCGAATTGCCATCTACCCGTCTTCCTTGCTCTGCAGCAGTTTGTAAACCTCATCGGCGGACGCGGCATTTTCCAGCTTCTGTTTGAATTCGTCATCCAGCATCAGCCTGCTTATTTGCGCCAGTGCCTGAATGTGGGGTCCGGTCTTATCGGCCGGCGAGACAAGCAGAATGAGAATTGTCACGGGTTCTCCATCGATGCTTTCAAATTCAATCGGCTCACGTGCAATGCCAATAGCCATAACCAGTTGCCTGACGGCGTTGCACTTGCCGTGTGGAATGGCTATTCCGGCACCGGTGCCCGTGCTCCGCGTTCGCTCGCGTGTTAAGACCGCCTCCAGCGCAACATCTCTTTTTGAAAGCAGCCCCTTGGCGTCGAGCAAATCCACAAGTTCGGTTATCACGGCCTCCTTCGTGTTGCTCTCCACAGGAACCTTAACGCAGTCCGGCTGCAATATTTGTGTCAGAATCATAATCACCTAACACCCAAAAACACTATACTTCTTATCAGGATTTACACAAACCCTTTAGTATAGCCCATCGGGGCTTCAATTGCAAGGCTTTTTTGACAATTCCAACACATTGGCTGTGAAATCATTTTCTGGCATTTATCCTCCGCATTCCACTAACTTTAGTCACTTTAATACTACGACGCTACTTACGCTGTAAAAATTGG
>JAGMDR010000388.1 GCA_023128595.1 Planctomycetota bacterium
GGAGGGTTATCATCTGGGGGATTGGACTGCAGATACTAATTGCACTGTTCATATTCATTGTTCCCGCTGGGTCAAAATTATTCCTTATTGTCAATGATATCGTAATAAGCATTCTGGAATCCGCCTCGGCCGGTGCAAAGTTTGTGTTCGGAAGATTAGCCCTTGCGCCAGGTCAGACAAGCGAGACAGGAGAGGAGTCGCTCGGATTTATCTTGGCTTTTCAGGCATTTCCCACGATTATCTTCTTCTCGGCGCTGATTGCGATTCTGTACTATTTCAGAATTATGCCGCTGATAATCCGTGCGTTTGCATACGTATTTACGAAGCTGATGCGGATATCGGGTGCGGAGTCTTTGGTTGCGGCGAGTAATATTTTCGTGGGGATTGAGTCGATGCTGACGGTCAAGCCTTATTTAGGGCGGATGACGCGGTCGGAGCTGTGCACGATTTTGACGGCGGGGATGGCGACGGTGGCGTCGAATGTTTTGGCGTTGTATGTGTTTAGCCTGCAGGCGCAGTTTGAGACGATAGCGGGGCATTTGGTTTCGGCGTCATTGCTTTCTGCACCGGCGGCGCTGGTTATGTCGAAGATTATTTTGCCTGAGGGCGGTGAGCCGGTGACGTTGGGGGTGCACGTTAAGCCGTTCTATGAGAAGGAGAACAGTCTTTTCGAGGCGATCATCAATGGCGCGAACGCGGGAGTGAAAATGATAGTGGGGATTGTGGCGCTGCTGATTGCGGTGCTGGGATTAGTGGCGTTGGTTGATTTGGTTTTGGCTGGAGTAGGTGGGTGGGTCAATTCAGCTTTCGAGCTTGAGTTTGAGTGGTCGTTGAAGGCGATTTTTGGATACGTGTTTTATCCGGTGACGTTGGTTTTGGGGGTTCCGCCGGGGGATGCGGGTGTGATTTCGAGGATTATCGGAGAGCGTGTGATTGTGACGGAGGTTGTGTCCTATCGTGATCTGGCGAGTGCGATGGAGGCCGGGGTGTTGCAGCACGAGCGGTCGGCGGTGATTGCGACATACGCGCTGTGCGGGTTTGCACATCTTGCGTCGATGGCGATTTTTGTAGGCGGGGTTTGCGGGCTGGCGCCTGATAGGGCGCGTGATATAGGGCGGGTTGCGTTTCGGGCGCTGGTTGCGGCGACGTTGGCGTGCCTGATGACGGCTTGCGTGGCGGGGACGTTCTTTTCGCGCGGGTCGATCCTGTTAGGGGAATGAATTGATAATCGATTGTTAGAGGCGGGGGCGTGGTTGGCCGTGATTTGCGTGCTTAGCGCGGCGGGCGGAGTTAGAGGTTTATCATGATTTCCATCGTAGATGTGTTTTCTTTTTCTCTTCGCATCTGTGCCTGATCGCGGGTTATTATCATTTCTTTGAAGAGCTTTTTGTCTTCGATGAAGGTGTCCTTTTGCCACCTGTGCATTTTGATGAAGATGGAGTCTTCGAGGAGGCGGGCCTTTAGTTCGTTGTGGTCGTCAGCGGTGAGGTCCTGCTTTTCGGCGATGTAGGCCGAGATGAGCCGGTCAAAATGCTTGTTTGCCGAATCGAGCCAGAAGTATCTGGCGATGGATGAGATGACCGCGGCGACGACAAAGAGCAGGATTACGGCGACGAGTACGGTTCCGGTGTTTCTATGTTCAGAGTCAGAGTGCATAATAGGTACTCCCTAATTTCTACTTTAATATGAAGGTAACGTATAGAGGTGAGGCGGTCAAAGGAAAAGGCGTGGGTAAATTTGAATAGGGTGTGGCCAGACTTTCTGGCAAACGATTTCAGCCTTGTCAAAATCCCATTCACGAGCGTAACAAGACCATTATTGTCATTGCGAGGCCTTTGAAAAAGGCCGTGGCAATCTCCCGTTTGTGAATGACAGAGATTGCTTCGCTGCGCTCGCAATGACGGAGCGCGTAATCCTTTGTCAGGAAGAACCTTATACTGTGCCAGGAAAATTAGCCACACCCATTTGAATACGTAATGTCGCAATGGGGTCGAATTGGCCGGTGGGCGGGCTGACCGGCAATGACATTTTTGATTGATTTGCGGGGGCGGTTGTCGGTTAGCGCTGCTGCCATTTTTCTTGGGCTTGCGGTCGGCGGATGTATTTGGGGGTGAGTGTTAGCGGGTCGGCGAATTGGTGAGCGAGTGCCATTTGCCAGCCGAGCAGATGAACGTTTGATGCACGCGGGCTCCAGTATTTTTGGTCGAGCAATCGAGTGCCGTCGGCTTTGAATTTGTCGTTGTGGTAGAGGAGGCCGTCACCGAGCAGATAGATGGGATGGCCTGGTTGTGCGAACTCATCGAGGAACCGGGCTGCGGTCATTAAGGAATCCGGCATAGTCTTTTTCCATATTCCGTATTGCGTATCGCGTATTGCGTGTTTGGAATCTTGTGGTGTGTTGTCGGCTTTGGGTGAATGGTTGTAAACGGCGATGAAGAACTGGTTGCGTTTTGCGTCGAGGATGGCGGCGATTTTATTTATGGGCAGTGGTCTTGCCGGAGAGGTTTCGGGGACAGCGGAGTTAGATTCAAGGAGTTCCTGGGTGTTTGCGTGGGTGGTTGATAGGATTTCGGTTACGTTGGCGGCGATGACATCAAGGGTGTCGATAGGGACGATCTTTGCGGCGTTTGCGAGGTGCATAGTCTTGGCGATTGTAACGGCGATTCTCAGTCCGGTGAAGCTTCCGGGCCCGGCGGAGATATAGACGTGGTCGATTTGTTGCGGGTTTCGGCCGAAGCGGTCCATCAAGCCGACAATGGCGGGGAATATCTCGGCGCTGTGTCTCATCGGGCCGGAAAAGCTGGATTGGGCGAGCAGATTTTTGCCACTGGCCAGTGCTACGGAGCCTATTCTGCTGGATGTTTCAAGTGCCAATATGAGGGGGTCATTTGTCATATTCCTGGCTCTAAGTCTGCGTGGTCCCCAGTGTCGGTGCAAAAGCCGTGTTTCGGGCCCAAAAAGGGCGGATTTTTGCGGTCATTTTTCAAAGTTTTCCTTGACTTTTTTGTTGAGTAAACAGCCAATAGGGGATATTATCGGTTAAATGTCTGCAAGGCAAATTTTTCGCTTGCAAAAAATGCCGAATTCTTATAAACTGAACTATGGTAAGTTGTACCAACCTCTAAACTGGAGGTCGAAGTAACAGAAGATTGTTAGAAGCTTCCTCTCAAGGGTGATCCTTCCGAGAAGGGTTCTTTAACTGAGGGTGGTTCTTTTAGAGGCAGGAGGTTAGTTTTGAACAGGTCGAGCTTTTTTTTCAAGTTATTTGGCAGAAGGTCTCTGCTGATTGTATTAGCATCGACTTTGGTGCTGATAGTAGCCGTGGCGGGGGTGGCACCTTCCCAAGACGGGGGGTCTGGTGAGAAGGAGTCGATTCGTCAGTTGATCCGGGCTTACATTCAGAAGGGTGGGGCACAACTTGATGGAGGGGACTATGCAGAGGCGAAGAAGACGTTCCTTATGGCGCAGAACTTCGAGGAGCTTTTGCGGCCGGAGCAGCGTAAGCAACTGCAGAAGCTGGTGGATAAGGCGCATATACTGGCCGTTAACAGAGAGCGTGCGGATGAGGCGTTTCGGGCGGTCAATGAACTGGTTTTGCAGAACGAATTAGAGCAGGCGAAGGGGCGACTCGAGCAGATAAGAAACAATCAGACGTTGACCGATGAGGAGCGTAAGCAGGTCGTGGAGGTGCTCAAGCAACTGGACTCTCACATAAAGCAGAGCAAGGCAAGTCAAGGGCAGGCCGAAGTGAAGAGGACGCCGCCGAGAGCCGAGCCGAAAAGAACAACTCCAATTGCGCGCAAAGTGGAAAGTGAGCTGGACAAGCGTAAGAACGAAATTGCCGGGCTTTATTACCGCAGCCTGGGCTATTACAAGATCGGTGAGCTGAAGAAGGCGCGCGAAGGTTTTATTGAGGTAATAGCAAGCGGTTTTATTCCGGCGCGGATGGTGCAGACCATAGAAGGTTATCTGGTGACAATCGATGCGCGTTTAGGCGCAAGAGTCGAAGCAAAGGCGGTTCCCGGAACGAGCAAAGATGATGCGAAGATGGTCGCGATAGCTGAGCCGCAGATTCGTGCTTTGAAAGATGTTGAGCCAAAGGTTGTTAGGCAGGAGCCCGTCAAGCAAGAAGCTGTTGATCCTAACGGCGTTGCTCCGGAGGCGGTTAAGGGGGATCGCGTCGAGGCGTCAACGAGCAAGGTCGGCTACATCGAATTGATTTTGCGCAGGAGGAAGATCCTGCGAAGTCATACTAAGGCAGTTGTCGAAGATGCACTGAATAAAGCGAAGAGTTATGTGGAAGAGGACGACTTCGAGAAGGCAAAGAGAGCTATCGAGACGGCCGAGTTTACCGTGAACGAGAACCAGGTTCACCTGGGGGACGCGCTTTACAAAGAATACAACAGCAGGCTGAAGGAAAAAGCCGGTGAGATATTAAGGAAAGAGGATGAGCGAAATCGGGAGCTTGCGGACCAGAAGCGTCGGGATGCGATAAAGGCGGAACGAAGGCTCAGAAGCGAAATGGAGACGGACAGGCAGGAGAGCATAACCGAGCTGATGGCCAGTGCGAACGCTTTTGTGCGACAGTATCGCTACGATGCGGCCCTGGGCCAGTTGGAAGGTCTGCTTGCGCTGGACCCATACAATGACGACGCCTTGACATTGAAAGAGGCTCTTGAGGATATGGTTTACTTACGTAAGCAGCGGGAGCTGGAGAAGGAGGCCAGTAAACAAACGGCGGAAATTCTTCTGAAGACGGCTGAGACCGGAATCCCGTATGCCGATGAGGTAACGTATCCTAAGAATTGGCTTGAGCTTATCGAGAAGCCGACGCGCAAACCGGATGAGCCAATCGGGTTGGATCCGGAAGACATGGCGGTGTACAGGCAATTGGATGAGGTTGTTGATCTTTCGCAGTTGACGCCGACAATGCCTCTTAGCGAAGCGATAGATGAGATAAAGAATGCCGTTGTCCCGCCTCTGACCATGGTGGTTTTCTGGAATGACTTGTACGACAATGCCGAAGTTGAGCCGACTACGGAAATAAATATGGACGGTCTGCCGGCAGTTGGACTCGGCACGGCGCTTGAGAATTTGTTGAAGGCGGTTTCGGGCGGCTTTGGAGACGAGATCGGTTACGTGGTAGAGAACGGAGTGATTACGATAGCAACAGTGGGATCGCTTCCGAGCAAGTTAGAGACCCGGGTTTATGATGTCAGCGACCTTGTTGGCCAGCAGGCCAATTTCCGTGGCATGGGCGGGGGCATGATGGGGGGCGGCATGATGGGTGGCGGCATGATGGGCGGTGGCATGATGGGCGGTGGCATGGGCGGCTACGGCGGTGGCATGGGCGGCT
>JAGMDR010000389.1 GCA_023128595.1 Planctomycetota bacterium
GGAGCTTTACGACGCTCCCCGATATACCCATTACCGACCCGACGCTTGTTGGCTGGTGGACGTTTGATGAGGGCGAGGGCGACACTGCCTTTGACTGGTCCGGCCACGGAAATCACGGCACCCTTATCGACGACCCGCAGTGGGTGCCGGGGCAAATCGGAGGTGCTCTTGATTTCGACGGCGTTGATGATTACGTTGATTTTGGCAATCCGCCAGGTTGGCCATCCGGTCTATCTGCCCGTAGCATGTGCGGGTGGGGCAAGACTGATACCGTTGCGGCCGGTTTTCGCTGGATTGCGGCTTATGGTTCGCCCGGCACGGGTCAGGCTATGTTCATCGGCATGAACGCCGACGACCTCTTCGGTGGAGGCTATGGCGATGATGTCCAATGGAACGATTTTTGGGAGGTGGGCGTCTGGCACCACATCTGTCTGACCTATGACGGAACCACAGCCAGATTATATGCCGACGGCAGCGAGGTGGCCTCAGCGGCGAAAAACTGGAATCTGGTTCTGAGCCGTGCCCACATCGGACGACAGGTCAATGACACGACTGAATTCTGGGATGGTTCGGTTGATGACGTCCGGATTTACAGCAGGGCTCTGTCACAGGCTGAGATTCTGCACCTTGTCGATCCCGCAAAGGCCTGGAATCCCAGTCCGGCGGACGGCGAGTACGACGTAGCCCTTAATCCAACGCTCATCTGGAGTCCGGGCACTGATCCGGATACGGGCACTGACTACACCAGGCACGATTTGTACTTCGGGACCGACTTCGACGATGTGAACTCAGCGACGGTTCCCACTATTACTCTGACGGATGTCAACGAGTTTACGGCCCCCGCGCTTGACTACTACGGCCGTTATTACTGGCGAGTTAATGAGGTCAATGCCGGCGGCGAAGAAGTCACAGGCGATGTCTGGACCTTTAAGGCTATTTATGATCCTGCCAACATTGTCGATCCTAACCTCCTCGCTTGGTACAAGCTCGATGGTGACGCGAATGATTCATCCGGCTACGGTCGCGATGGCACTGAAAACGGCGGCCCGAGTTATGTGGGCGGCTTCGACGGCGACGCAATCAACTTTGACGGGGTCGATGATTATGTGAATGTCGAGACTCCCGTGGGCATAAGTGGGAATGCTCCAAGAACGATCGCCGGCTGGGCAAAGGCCAACGCGGATGTAGCAAGCTTAGGCTGGACGAACGTTTTCGGCTTCTGCCCCGCTTGGCACGGAACCGGCCAGTATTTCGATATAGAGAAAAGAGGCGGCGAGAACCAGTACTGTATTCACGTACATGGCGCCGATTGGATTCTACTGGACGTTGACCTCGAATGGCACCATTTTGCAGTCACGTATGACGGAACCGATGGGAGTGCTTATGTCGATGGACAGTGGGTTGTCACCGTGGGCGGAGGTGGAGCTACTTTAGAGACCGTTGACAACATAAGAATGGGCCATAGGCCGACCGAAGGTACCTACTTCCCCGGCTCGGTGGATGACGTCCGCATCTATGACTATGCACTAAGCGCCGAAGAGGTTGGCAAGGTTATGCGAGGCAACCTGGCTTTTGCCTGGAAGCCTGACCCAATGCATGGCGCCACCGGTGTCGTGAGGAATCCTACCCTAAGCTGGATGCCTGGAGACTATGCACTGCCGACGAACGGGCACTATGTCTATTTCGGTGCAGACGACCCGGCCAATCTCGCTCTTGTTGCGTCGCAGCCGCAGAGTCCCAACAACTACAGTCCCGGGGCCCTCGATTTGGGCACGACTTACTACTGGGCTGTTGATGAGGCCAACACTGCGGCGCCAGGCGGTGTGGACGCTGGTAATATCTGGACGTTCACGACAATAGACTTCCTTGTTCTCGATGATATGGAGAGCTACGAGAACGACCCCAACTGGATATTCGACACCTGGAAAGAGGGACTTGGTGATGCTGACTGCACCGGAGGCAACGGGACCGGCTCTGCGCTGTCCATGTCGGCCTCGATATATCTGGGTGGTTACCAGTCGATGGAATACGTTTATGACAACGACGGTACGATTACGAATCCCTGCAGCGGCGAGCAGGAGGCCAGGGCCTTTTATTCGGTGGCCACGGCTAACATTGCCGATTTGGCATCAGGCATCGGCTCGGACTGGACTGTAGCCGGCGCCGAGGCGCTGGTGCTGCAGTTCTACGGCATGACGGGCAATTCGATTGAGTCGATGTGGGTTGAGCTGACAGACGGCGCCGGCGGCAAGGCGACCGTAAACTACGGCGACTATGCAGACGAGAACCCCACCGACATCAATGAGACCTCGTGGCACGAGTGGAACATCGACCTTCAGGACTTCGAGGATGGCGGCGTGAATCTGGCGAATGTCAGCAGCATTGCTATCGGCTTTGGCAGTCCGATCGCTACAATGCCTGGTGGTTCGGGCCTGATGTACTTTGACGACATCAGGTTGTATGCCCCAAGGTGTATTCTTTCGCGTCGTGAAGCCGATTTCGCCCTGCTCGATTTCGCTCCCGAAGGCGACCCCAACGGCGATTGCGTTGTCAACTACAAAGAGCTTGAGATAATGTCGCGCGACTGGCTGCTCGGCGATGCTACTGTGAATCCGGTGGCGCCGAACTCTGTTGCTCTTGCGGCGTGGTTTGAGTTTGAGAACGACGCCAACGACAGCTCCGGCAACGGCAACCACGGCACCGAGAACGGCATGCCGTTCTACACGCCCGGGATGGCCGGCTACGGCCAGGCGATTAGCCTCGACGGGGCAGATGACTGGGTGGATGTCGGCGGCGTAGGCATAAGCGGCGCTGCACCGAGAACAATCGCCGGCTGGGCAAAGGCCAACAGTCTCGTTATGGCTGACTGGACTAACGTCTTTGGCTTCACCGGTCCAAGTGGAGCCGCCGGGCACTTCGATATCGAGGTTGTCGGCGGAACAGCCACCACAACCTCCGGCTACTACGGTCTGCACCGCTACGGCACGGAAAATGATATATTCGATGTCGATTTGGAGTGGCACCACTTGGCCGCCACCTATGACGGCACAACGGCAGCCTGGTACGGGGACGGCCAGCTCATCGGTAGCGTTGCCGTCGCGATAAACACCCCTGACAACGTCCACGTGGGCAAGCGTGACGACAACAGCAACTTCTTCTCAGGCCTGGTCGATGATGTCCGCATCTACAGCTATGCTCTCTCGCACAACGAGATTGTGTCGCTCTATGGTGACGACCCGCTTTATATCCCGTTGACATCGGCAGCTAACATCTCCGATAACGAGCCGGTGAACGAGAAGAAGGTGAACTTCCTCGATTATGCCATGTTGATGCAAAGATGGCTTGATGAGGATCTGTTTCCCTAATCGGCGTTGAAACTAACTAACTTGGCTTACCTGATGGGATAGCCGAGAGGATTTGCGCCAGTCCGGGGCCTATACTGATTAGTTCGGTATAGGCCCCGGTTGTTTTTTGTGTCCCTTCAGGGCGTATTAGATTGACCTAATGGCCCTAATCTGCAATTATATCCCAAAACTGCGCCCGAATTTATTGCCTTTACGGGAACTTTTCGGGCCAATGTTGGTCTAATCTGGAAGAGAATCTGTATTGGAAGCAGCAAATATCAACATTGACGATACGGTCTTGGTTGAGCAGTGCCGCCAGGGTGATTCCGGGGCGATGGAACGCCTGATAATCAAGTATCAGAATCGCATCTATAACGTCATACTGAAAATATGTGCAAATGCCGATGATGCTGCGGAACTTACTCAGGAGACGTTTGTCAAAGTAATAGAGAGCATAGACAGATTCGAAGGCAGAAGCAGCTTTTACACCTGGGCTTTCAGGATAGCTGTCAACCTGACGCTGAATTACTGCAAGAGAAACGTCAGACTGGCGATTAGGTCGCTCGAGGCCCGGAGCAACCAGGGCGATGAGCGCAAAAAGCAGTTGTTGAGGGAGTTTTTGAGCGATGAGCGCTCGCCCGACCCGGCCGCAGTCGCGCAGAATAGAGAGTTGTGCGAAATAGCCGTCAAGGCCTTGATGAAGCTCGATGATGCTCAAAGGACGGTTGTTGTTTTGAGGGATATTGAAGGTATGAATTATGCTCAGATTGCCCGAGTGCTCAATATTCATCTGGGGACGGTCAGAAGCAGACTCAGCAGGGCCAGAAGCAATCTGAGAGACATTATGGAGGCCTTTTTGCAATGAAAGCGCGGGATAATATCGACGAATTGCTCAGTGGTTTGATTGACGGGCAGCTCACAACCAGGCAGCAAACCGAAGTCCAACGCCTGCTTGCGAACGACCCCAACGTCGCGCAGCGGCTCGAGAGGTTGCGAAGGTACAAGATGTTGATAGGCTCGTTGCCCCGCGCCGAGGCCCCGGACCGGTTGCTGGACGATATTAAGGCCTCGCTCGCCAGGAGAACGCTCCTGGGCGAGCAACCTGCGGCATTTGACGAAAGGGCGGGCGTCAGAGAGCTGCTGGTTCGCAAGGTCCTTGCCGCCGTTGCTATGATCGCTCTGGTAGCTGTCTTGGGCGCCGTGATTTATACGATTGTAGCGCCGGAAACTGTCCCGGAGGAGCCGCTTATTGTAGATCGCCGCCAGCCGGAAGTCAAAGACCCCGCCTCGACTATGCTCGCAATGCGGTTTGACGGCAGGCTCGAATTAACAACGGCGACCTTAATCGAGGTTGACGCATCTATCAACAGGGCCATCGAGGACAACGGCCTTGTCGAGTGTACCGGTGTGGACCGGCGCAGCGACAGGACTACTTACGTTCTTACTTGTGGCCGCAAAGGTCTAAACTCACTGTTGGCCAACCTGGAGAACCATTGGCAGAGGTTTGACTCGGCAACCTTCTTTGTTGAGACCCAAGTCTTCGCCCAGCCCGTCGTCGTTGAGGCCGTTACCGCAGGGCAGATAGCCCGGATCGCCGGCTGCGACACTCTGGAAGGCTCTATCCGCGTTGCCAATGACTTTGCCCTCCTGAACGATGTCCTCGAGCAGTTACGCAGTAGAGCGATATTTGCTGCCGACGATAAGAGCCCGGATTTGATAACCATACCGAAGCCTGCCCTCACAAAAGATGAACCACCCACCGAAAGGCCGGGCGACGCAGTTGAAGACGCAGCAAGGGTGAATCTCGTTATTACCATTGTAGCCGGCAAATGACGATTGCCCATCGTATCGACCCTCCATACCAAGCGATAATTGGACTATCGCTCCTTCGACCCCAACGGCACAAAATAACAGGATCAACC
Organism: Planctomycetota bacterium; assembly: GCA_023128595.1. Classification (GTDB taxonomy): domain Bacteria; phylum Planctomycetota; class Phycisphaerae; order Sedimentisphaerales; family Anaerobacaceae; genus DAOVRL01. The sequence goes on from JAGMDR010000389.1 coordinate 5,267, forward strand.
CGCCCACCGCAACATACCTGCGTCAATTGAATTCTCGTAAGTTCCCTTTCTAACAGCAGTTAGATGCCGTTGGCCTTGTCGGGCCGTTGGCACCCGACCTTTGCAAATTGAAAAATTCCCGTTTTTTTGTAACCGTTCAGGGCGTATAAATTGCGTTTCTGTGTCATTGCGAGGCCTTTTTCAAAGGCCGTGGCAATCTCAAACACTCGAAAATCGAGATTGCTTCGTCGCT
>JAGMDR010000039.1 GCA_023128595.1 Planctomycetota bacterium
CGACCCTGTAAACGTTCGTATCCTTGCTGGCAAAGAACAGAGACATCCCATCTCGCACAATCGGCCCGGCGATAGCACCGGCAGCGTCAAACTGCCATAGACGCCGAGGCTTGTCCGGCGACATACCGACCACATTGCCCCCATCGGTCGCAAAGACCACGAAATCCTCAGCCGCAACAATTGAGGTTATCATCGAATTGTTCTCACCAGCCACCTCAAAAAGCTGCACCCTGTCCTCAGCACGCAGCACGTGAAGACGCCTGTCAGCCCCACTGAGATAGAAGAATGAGCTGTTTCTCGCAGCCGGACACACGATACCATACTCTATGTACTTGGCCCTGAGCTCCTCGCCGGTCCGCTCATTCATTTCAACTAACCTATTGCCGAGGACGGATATCAGTTCGTCATTGTAAAGCACCGGCTCTTCAACCGGCAGACCCGCACGTGCAACGGACCTGCTGAATATCTTATTCCCTTTCTCTTTGCCCAGAGCAATCATGTAGTTATGGCCGGAAAGAGCATAAATCTGCTCACCAACAATGGACAGTCTCGCCAACTTCTCGGTCTTGTTGATTGGCAGCTCATCGTCCCACACTATCTCCAGCTTAGCGGCTCTAAGCAGCTCCGGCGAAACAAGCCACCGAGAGCTGTCTTGGGCGCCTAAGCCTCGTCCCGCGACACACGAAACTAAAAAGCACGCCAAAAAGACCAACCTAAATCTCGATATTTTAAGCATTGCCCTGTCCTCCCTATAGCCAAAAACAGTGTTAATCCGTGCCTAATTCTCCTACTGTCATTCCCTCCTGAGCCACTGCCTCATATTCACGACAGTTCAACGTAGTCGGCCAGATCGATATTATGCTCAGCCTCGAACTCCTGCATTTCTTCTATGCGTTCGACATCATCCTTTATTCGATTCACTAACTTGAATATATATGGCTTACCGGCCAAGCGGTTCTGCAGATCGTCGAGCATCGGCTCCCAAGTCCCCTCGTACAGCTCTTTCTTGAGAACAACCAACATCCGGTGCTCGTTGCTCAGGCCCCCAACATACTTGCTGACGGCCCTGCTCACGGCGGTTTGACCGCCTTTCTTACTGTTTTCGCCCGGCTCATCCATCTGCCAAAACCTCAATTCCGCCGAATACTAACCCCCCAATCCACAAATTGCAACAATTTTTCCCAAATTCCACCCCGCCGGGTGTGGCCGGATTTTCCGGCAAGTGATTGGGGCGTTTGTCAATACTCGTTCATAAGGTCCAACAGAGCCGCTATCGTCATTGCGAGGCCCCCTGGGGGCCGTGGCAATCTCCGCCTTACAAATGAGTGAGATTGCTTCGCTCATTCGACTACGCTCAGGACAGGCTTCGCTCGCAATGACGCAGGTCGCAATCCTATGTCAGAAAGAACCTTACGCTCTGCCGGAGGAATTAGCCACACCCCCGCACTGCCCCGTATGCCTCAACCCCCACCTGTACGTCTGGTCGTTGCTGTAGTTGCCGGAGAGCTTGGCGACTGCACGGATTGCATCCGCAGGCTCTCACAGATCGATTGGCCCCCTTGCCATCAGGCGGTGTAGGTTGAAGCCGCGGTGGTCCCGCCCCCGCCTTTCGTTTCGATGCACATTGCCTATCTTGAACCCTTTCAAACGTACTTGATCATCGACCCACAACCATTCTCGTGGTAAAAGGCGATGCTTTAATATTAAGGCATCGACCGGTGTGCCAGAAAAAACCTTAGGAAAAAATAAAAATGCTATATTGATTGTAAGTCCTTTGGTATTAGTTGTTTAGCGTTAGGCCGTCATGGCAGACCAATTTCTCCCTGGTATCTTGATCAAAGGGTACCACGCTCAAACTTTGTTTGGGCGTGGACGCAAGCACCCTGACCGAGTGCCACGCGCAAACGGCCGAGTGCCACGCTCAAACTTTGTTTGGGCGTGTCTCTACGTGGATATATGCGGCAATATCCAGTTTCCAAAGCCCTGAGCCTCGTTGCTTGAGATCGTTCTGTAGCGAAGCCTTGATCGAGAAATACGCGATTCGAGGTGCGGGGCGGGGCCCAGAGGGGTTATCTCATAATCCAGCGATTTGCTTTGTAAACCAGGTTTGCGTCGGACCTTAGAGCTGGGTCGCCTTCGAGGGCGTAGGTCAGTTCCAGCGTTTTTCTCAGGTAAACCTTGAGGGGGCTGCCATCCTTGTCCTTAGCGATGGGGTGGTTGACGGCGGCGGTTTCGTTGCTCAGGCCGGTTATGAACAGCTTGATTATTGTGGCTTTTGCGTCGAAATCAGGCCAGATGACGGCGATATCCTTGGTGTTGTCCTCGCCCTGGAGGACTTTGTTGCCGGCTTTTTGGAGCGATTCGAGGAACGGATACGTGGTCTGGTAGCGTTTCTTTATGTTCTGAAAGACGGCCGGTGTAACGCCTTTGCCGGCGGGTGTGATCTCGAAGGTGTTGGTCATAAGGTCGCATTTTGGATAGAAATCGACGTCTCGGCCGGTGTTGTTGGTGATAGTTATCAGCGAGTACCAGAAGCGTTTCGCCTTGTTTTCGGCGGCGGTGCGCAGGAGAATCTGCTGCGGATGTGTAAATTTCGTATTGACGGTCCATTGGCCCGGTCGAGGCACAATGGCCGGCTCAGGAGCGGCTGCCCAACAGACACAAACCGCCACGCTCAGGAAAGCGAGAACGATACATGCAAACCCTCTCATTATATCACCCCTTGCCAAAAACAGATTCTCAAGTATTTAGCCTGCGGTTTCACCGCAGGTCCTGCCTCAAATCCTATTGTACCCGAAAGGCATCCGGTAGCCAAGAATATTTTGCACGTTATTTTAGTAGTTTCGGCAGGTGCTGGTGCGTTTGTTTGGTAAATCTGGGGAGTTTTCCGGTATTTGCAAGGCGGTGTCCAACTGCCGGGAGGGCCGGGGAGGGCGATTTCGGCCAGAGTTCTCTTACCTTACGCCGCCGGTTTCTCTTGTCGTGAAGGTCCAAGCGCCACCGATGGTGGTTGCCCCACTGCGATTGCGTTCGTCGATACGCCAATAGTACGTCCGGTTGTAGTCAAGTGTGCCCGGCTCAAAGGTTGTCCCTGTCTGGTTGCCCTGGAAAATGCCCGGGCTCTCAATGCCGAAGTACACATCGTGAGACAACGCCCCGGCACCCGGCGTCCAGCTTAGAATAGGCTCGAACCTTATACCTACGGAGCCGTCGGGCGGATTAGGATTACTTGTCCGGCCCGTCGGTCTTGGGGTATGTCCACGAACCACTGAGCGGCCATGATGGCGAAATCCGTTGCATCGATCTTGCAGTCGCCGTTTATATCTCCTGCGACGATTGTTTCGCACGGCGGGTGGCCGAAGTATGATTTGCTTGCCTCGCCGGTGCTGCCGTAGGCACCCATATTGATAATTCCGCCGTTGGGGAATGGCTCGTGGCCGATGGGATTCATTCGGTTGCCTGCATCGATACAAGCGCTGGTGATATCGTCGATGAGCCAGGTCCGACTGTTGGGGTCCCATCGCCCGGCCCGGGATTTCAGGTGATAATCACCATCGACCCAGAAGTCGTCGTTTGCATCTTCAGGCGTCCCATTTGGATCCCAATGCCCGGCATCTCCAAAACAAGGATCGGCATCGAGGTTGCTCCCGTCCCAGTTCAATGTACACCCCGGGTCAATGTCCATCGCTGCTGTTCCTGCCCGAACGGCACTATACGAAATGACGAGTGAAGCCGCTCCAAACCCTCCATATCCAAGTGCAATTTCGGGTCCATTGGAGGCTGCATTGTCCCACAGTATGGAATTGACAACCGCTGCATCGCTTGTCAGTAGGTAAATTCCACCGCCGTAGCCGGTAGTCGAGTTGCCACAAATCGTGCAATTGCGGATCGCGGATGTGCTCCTGTTACAGTAAATTCCTCCGCCTCCATAAAACACATACGCAGCGTTGTTGCCCGCAATCACACAGTTAAGGACTGACATGTTATCCTTGTTGCATGCGATGGCACCGCCGCTACCGCCGGCCGTGTTGTGGGTGATGACGCAGTTTTCGACTAGTGCAGTGCCGGCGTATGACGAAATTGCACCTCCATTGCCTGCAGCAGTATTGTCCAGCAGATAACAGTTCGTAATGATTGGACTGCTTTCTGACAGGTACATGGCCCCTCCGTTTGTGGCTACCACCCATGGACCTGGGGTGCGAACTGCCGCATTACCGCGAATTATGCAGTTTCTTATTGTGGGACTGCTGGAATAGCGGCACCTTATTCCGCCCCCATCGTAAGCGCAACCGTTTGTGATAGTAACGCCCTCCAGAACTGAACTCGCTGCTTCGCCACTATGGAAATAGAACCCTCGATGAAGTTCATCCTCTGTGCCGTTGCAGTCGAGTACCGTTGCAGCGACGATGTCGAATTCATCTGGATTAGTGCCGCGGACGGTGATCACCTTTCCGAGGAAGTCGATGTCTCGGTTGCCGGGGCCGGTGTATGTGCCGGGCTGGACTTCGACGGTATCGCCGTTGTTGGCATCGTCGATAGCGGCCTGGATGTTGTTGAAGTCGGCGGGGCCGTCGTCGTCAACGCTGATTGTTCTTGCCCGGCAGGGGATGGCTGTTAGCAGGACAACGAGAATATAGACCGCATTTTTCATTAGCTCGGCCTCCAGCTTCAGTATAGCACAATTGTAGAGCTTCCTGAGCAATTGTCCAAGGAATTTTTGAGGAAATCTCGCGCCCATCCCCAAACTGGGCTTGAGGCTGCCAGGCGATTGGTGTTAGGTGAGTGTGGCAGGTGAGAAACACGTGGATTTTGTAAAAGTGTTGCCGGGGGGAGGGGATTGGGTTATTCTATTTGTGGTTTGTGAATCGAATAGAAAATAGCCACAGATAGTCTGAGAGTTATGAGCGTGATTTGATGGCGGACGGTCAGAGACAATTGGTGCGAAAGATTGGGGCATTGCTCGAATCTGGTGATACGTCCGCGCTGAAAAAGCTGCTTGGCGAGCACCGGAGTAGTAACGTGGCCGAGGTTGTCGAGCTTGTCGGTAACGAGGAGCGGCGGATAATCTTCGACGTTCTGGACAAGCCGACGTCGGCTGAGGTCCTGGAGAAGGTCAACGAGGCCACACGGGCGGAGATGTTCGATCTGCTCGCAAAGCACGAGATAAAGGGCATTATCTCGGAGCTTGACCACGATGACGTGGCCGATCTGTTGGCGGAGCTGCCGGTAGAAGAGAGGGCTGAGCTTTTGGAGAGTATTCCGCCTGCGGAATTGGCAGAGATCAAGGAATTGATGCGGTACTCCGAGGACTCGGCGGGCGGGATTATGGACCCTCTCGTAATTAGTGTTCCTGAGGATGCGACGGTAGGCGAGGCGGTGAACGAGATTCGTGCGGCGGAGATTGATGAGGATTTCTTTTGCGTTTATGTGGCGGATAAGGGCGGACGGTTTCTTGGTGACGTTCGTGTCCGGTTTTTGCTGACTCGCCCGGAGAGTACGAAGATACGCGATTTGACCGATACCGACACCGTCTATGTCACCGTTGATATGGACCAGGAGGAGGTTCGCAACATATTCAGCAAGAACGACCTGATTGTTGCTCCGGTACTTGACCAGGCCCACAATCTTGTGGGTCGGATTACGGCGGACCGAGTTATCGAGGTAGCCGAGGAAGAGGCCGCTGAGGACTTATACACAATGGCAGGGACCGATCCCGACGAGCTTGACGATGTCTCTGTCTTGCACGCGGCCCGCGTAAGAATGACCTGGCTTTTGCCGTGCCTTATCGGGACAGGAATAACGGCCTTGGTTATGATGTTCTTCAAAGGCCATAACCCAGTGATATATGTGGCGGCGGTAGCGTTTGTACCGATGATCGCGGCCATCAGCGGCAACGCAGGTTTGCAGACTTCTGCTATAGTCGTTTCGGGATTGGCGACGGGTCACTTGGTGGCTTTGAGATTGAGCCAGGTTTTCAATCGCGAGGTGCGAATCGCCCTTCTTGTGGCCTTGAGCTGCGGAGTATTGGGTGGTTTAGCCTGCGCGATTCTGCTTAACTCGGGGACTGCCGAAGCCAGTGTTGAACCTCTGCGGCTTGTTTTTGCGTTCGGGACGGCGATGTTCTCGGCGATAATGGTTGCGACGACGTTAGGCTTGTTTTTGCCGTTTTTGTTTCGGAGGGTTGGGATAGACCCGGCGATAAGCTCCGGGCCGCTGGTTACGACCGCGAACGATTCGATTAGCGTGGCGATCTACATGATGCTTACCCTGCTGCTTCAATAAAGGAGGCCAAATTGTGGATGGGCTCAATTATACGTGTCCGAAATGCAAGAACACGCAGTACGAAGTGGGTGAATTTCGTGCTGCGGGTGGTTTTCTCAGCAAGGTCTTCGATGTGCAGTCCAAGCGCTTTACCACCGTTACCTGCACTCGCTGCCAGTACACGGAGATATACCGGACTTCCTCGAGTAAGCTCGGAAACGTCTTCGATTTCTTCACAAACTGATCACCCCGCCCGCTTGAGCCTCGCCAGGGCGAAAGGTCCTAAAATCGGCTGCCCTCTCAACATTGCTCGCACCGGTTAGCCGCCGATATTCTGCACGGGATCACAATTAAAGCACAAGGGCTGAACGACCGATAGTAAACAATGGTCCGGGACAGTATTGAAGTTGACAGCCAAAGGAAGGTCGAGAAGCTGTAATGGGACATTGGTGTTCGAGGGTGATTTGAAGTAACAACAAGTATGGGCGGCGGTGAAACGAAGATGAGAAATCCGTTCAAGAGAAGACGAATAATTAAGTTCAAGCACAAAGTGGCCAGTCAGATTGATTGCCACAAATGGGCGAGCAAAATGGAAACGCAGCGTCTTGTCTCAAGCAAGTCGTGTATAAAATTAGTTCCGAAAGCGGTTCCGAAAGCAGTGGAGTAGGCAGGGGCGGCGATGTGATTTGCATTTCGCAGATTCGTTGGGGTGATTTCCAGCGGCAATTTCTTGTGTTTTTTCCTTCCATATTGGGCGTTTCGGGCGTCAGCGCATCGTGATCTCTCGAAACAGGTTCGCCCGGTGACAGGGCAGGCAGGATGAGGGTGATGGGGCGAGTCTTTTTGTTGGTGCTTTATTTGTTGAGGTTTCTGGCGATATAGTATCGAAGCTGACACTTGCAGAAAGTCTTGCCCATAAACGAAAATCTGTACTCGCACGGGAACCGATTTTCCGGTGAGCATTCGATTATCTTGCCCTCACCAACATTCTTGACCTTGCAAAGCTTTTGGAATCCCGATTTGAAACATTCGAAATCTTTCGCACATTTCATCGAGCGGATTATCTGTTCTATCTGTTCAGTATGGTTTGCCTGCTCAGTCTTTTGTGCGTTCTCTCTGCGTTGCGCCTGTTCTGTCTGTTCTGCCTGGTTTGTTTGCTGCTGATGTTCGTGTGAAGTGCTTGCGTCTGTGGGTTGTGCGGTGTGGGGTTTTTGGGGGACCCATACTCCCTGGAAGATTGCTGAGAAATCCTTTTGCAGTCCGGTTCTCTGTTTAGGTTTTGGCATTGCCTACCTCCTCTGCCCAGACTGGGTCGGCGAGTATTTCCCGGACCAGAGACCTGTAGTCGTCGGCGCCTCTGCTTTCGGGCGCGTATGTGAGGATGGACTCGCCGGCACTTGGGGCCTCGGCCAATCGTATCGTTTTGTGAATAACCGTATTAAAGACCAGGTCGCCGAAGAATCCTCGCATTTTCTGCTGGATCTGTTTGCTGAAGATAGTTCCGTCTTCGATGAAGGTCAGCAGCAGCCCGAGGATTTCCGACGAACAGGGATGGAATCGCTCTCTGATGATGCGGACGGTCTCGAGTAATCGCTTGAGCCCTTCCAGTGCGAAGTAATGCACCTGGACAGGGACGACGACATCGCTGCTGGCGACCAGCGCATTGAGCGTCAGGATGCCGAGCGCCGGCGGCGAGTCGATAATGCACACGTCGTACCTGTCACGCAGCGCCCTTAGCTTTGTAGCGAGGACCAGCTCCTTTCCGAGTACGCCGCCAAGCTCCAGCTCGGCCCCCGCCAGCAGGACATTGCAGGGAGCAAGGTCGAGCCACTCGATCTTTGTGTTCAGTATGATACTTGCGAAGGGGGCCTCTAAATCGGTCAGGACGTCATAAACGGTTCGATGGATGTTGTCGGGGTCGATGCCTAAGCCTATACTGGCGTGCCCCTGTGGGTCGAGGTCAACTAAGAGGACGCGATGGCCGCCGGTTGCAAAGGCTGCTGCGGTGTTTATGGCAGTGGTTGTCTTGCCACAGCCGCCTTTCTGATTTATCATTGCTATTGTTCTCATCTATGTCCTTTTGCCCTGCGCCGATTCATATAGCTGTTTTTCGGCATTGGGGCTTTGTTGCTTTAGATTATCTGGCTGTCCGGTTCGCCCATCTTTTTGGCGGTCTCGACCGCTCAGCAAGGCAGGCTTATACCGGCCAAACCCCACAGAAATCAGAAGAAACTTCCTCAATGCCCCTCCGTGGGCCGGTTTATATCCGGACTTATAAATTATACGACATTGCGAGCGAAATGTCAAGCAAAAGGCCAAAATCGCCATTCGCGACCCCATTCTCGACGCTGGATACTCGATACTCGATACTCGATACTCGATGGTCGATTCTCGACCCTAATATTCTGCAACATCCAATCTGACCGGTGGCAGAGAGTACGGTGCGATATTTCGCACCACTTTGACTAAAAAGTTAATGCTATTTTTTAGTCATTGCGAGGCCTGCCTTTTAGGCCGAAGCAATCTCAATACTGTTCAGCCCCCAAATTTATTTGGGGGTCAATTAAAAAACAAATCCTGGCACAGCCAAGGTTTTCCTTATTGGTTGAGCGCAGCCGAAGGGAGATAAGACATACGAATTTAATTGGCGGGAATTGTGCGTTTGTGGTTAGTTTGGCACATAGCTTTTAGACACAATATTCCTTATCCTTTTACTTCTCCCATTTAATTTTTTTAAGGAAGAAGGATTGGTCAATCGTATTACATTTCTTGGATAATCCTCTTAAATGGCTCTAAGGTAGGATGGTCAAAATCCCAAGCCTTTTCACGCGATGCTAATCCGATAGGCAAACCAGCAAAATCTTTTTTCCCCGGTAAAAAAAGAATGGAGCTTGCTCTTGTGGATACGAGGAAGTTGCTCGCCTTTGGCTTTTGCACATTCTAAATAATCGTCCACACATCCCAATAAAGGATCATTTTCGACTGTCGAAAGGCAGAGGTCTTCTAACCGGCCATTTTGTTGTTCGGGGCCCGGGAAAATCATAAATGCAGTTTTCAAAGTAGTGTTTCTGATATACTCAAAAGGTTCTTCGGGTACCGGTATATTCGCCTGCTTCATAGAATGTTGAATGCTGTCTGTTGCAGCTTTAGCATCCGTTTCGGCGTCACGAGCTACTACTATGGTTTCGACGTCGTCGTAAGATTCGTCGTTAGCTAACAACAAGAGAAAATTAGTCAACTCCTTAATGCCTCCGAAGTCCATTACCTGAAAGTCAATCTCATGGCGAAAGTGTCTACTTACCCATACAAGAAATAACTCAGCGTCTCGGCCTTCTGCAAGAAGAAGTTTTTTGGCGGTTATCTTTTCGGGCTTGGGCAAATTATCTTACCTCCAGATTTGTTTTTAATGCAGTGCCGATCATGTCATAGTTTGAAAGTTTGGCGGATGTTTCATCGTCTTTTTGATGAAGGCGGATATGTCTGAAGTCTTTGGGCATTTCGGAAAGACCTTCGTGTGCTGCCTGGAGGCATTCGTAGCTGTGGGTTGTGGTGATAAGCTGGCAGTTGTATTTACGAAGTGCCTTGCCGAGGGCTTCCCAAATCTTTGGCAAAATAGAATAGTGAAGACCGTTTTCCATCTCATCGAGAAGAATGATTCGGTTAGGTGAATGTGCGATAGCAACTATAAGAGACAATAGTTTTTCCATGCCTTCACCCATAAAATTGATTGGAAGAGTTCGTGGAATACGTTTCAATTTGCCATGGACAGCCGAAATTGCGCCTTCTTTGATGATTTTTAGACCTTCCAGGCGGGGTTCGATAATCTTAAGAAAATCAACAGCTTCGTTTTCCCGATCTTGTTGCGCTAATTTACTGAATTGCTCTGCAATATCTTTTGCCTGAATATGTTTTTTGCTTGCAAAAAAACTGGCCGAAGGTAGTGAAATTTTTGAAGGCTTTGTTATACATACGACGGTGGGACGGTTATTGTTATTGGGGTCAAGGAAATGATGTAAAATAATTTTTTTACCTGATTTGCCGGAATATTCAATGTCCACTGCTAAAGTAGTAAGTTCCTCATCTGTAGGAATCTGCCGTTCCTCAGTTCGGACCGTTGTTGGAGGCAGAGGTACAAATTCTTGATTAAACCGAACTGTTACTTGTTCAGGGTTGCCATTTATAGTTAAAGAAATAAGAATTTCCCCATCCATATCATAATTGCGAAATATTGGTCCCCATATTGCCTCTGTTGTTAGAGTAACCTGTTCAATTCCGCGCCGACCGTATTGGTTAATAGTCACGGCAGGATTGCGCATATCCAGCAAAAGAAAAAGAGCTTCGACCAAAGCAGTTTTGCCTACGTTGTTTCGGCCTGAAATTAGTGTTATGCGGCCAAGTTCGGGAACGGTGAGGCTCTTGAAGCATTTGAAATTTCTAATCAGAACATCTGTTATCATTTTAATGTGTCCTTTGAAATTAAGGTGTTTTCAACACTCTTCTGAATATAGTATAAAGTCAAAAATGGATTCTGCGTGATTTAAGAAGATTTGTCAA
>JAGMDR010000390.1 GCA_023128595.1 Planctomycetota bacterium
TATCACCCCGTGAACGGTTACGTTTTTTTTGCAAAAAGTGAAAGATTTTAATTGACAGATTGAATATATTGAGTAGAATTAGTGATATGATTGAATTAAGTGACCTATGAGCAAAAGCATTAAACAACTGAGTTTGCCTGCCGGCTGTCCGCTTTGCGGCGAATCGATTCAAGTGACGCAGATAAAGTGCAGCGGCTGCGGCAGCGAAATCAACGGCTCGTTTGCAACGGCAGGCCTCGGTGTCCTGCCCGTCGAGTATCAGAAGTTCATTACCGTCTTCCTGCGCCACCGCGGCAATATCCGCCAGGTCGAAAAGGAGCTTGGCATCTCGTATCCGACCATAAACAAGATGCTCGATAGCATAAACAACGCCCTTAGCTCCACCGCCGCCGCAGCAGAGAAGCCCCTCACAAGAAAAGAAATACTCGACTCCATCGAAAGAGGCGAGATGAGCGTAAAAGAAGCTACATTCATCCTAAAAACCCGAAAATAAGGAGAATACAATGTCAGGCCCGGAACATACTCTACTATCGATGCTGCTTGTCATCCTCATACCGCTTGTTTGTTTTGCTGCTATGCTGCTGCTGTTGAGATTAGCAGCTAAAACGCCGTGGCTCACAGCGATTTGCGCCTCCGTCCTGGTGACAACGGCCGTTTTACTACTCAATTTCAGAGCCTTTGCGGGCAGTCGCGTCAAGACAGGCTCGGTGGTGCTTCTGCCTGGGGCGGTCTGTGCGATTATCCTGCTTGTCCAATTCTTTCGCTGGCTCCTGACTACCGGCGCCGAGGGGACCCGTGTCAACACCGCCGAGAGAAACAGAATCCTCAAAATGGTTGAGGACGGCAAGATCGATACCGGGGAAGGCACCGAGCTGCTCGGTGCAATGGGCCGCTCAACCGCGCTTCAGGGCCAGGACAAATTCTCCCGGCTCGACATAGCAACACTTTGCGGTGTAACCCTGGTGATCCTCGGCTTCTTCCTCTCCTGGGCCCATCTCGGAGGCAGAATGTACCAGGCAGGTCACCACAGGGGGGCCGTCGGGTGGACGGTTTTCATCGTTGCTGTCCTCTCGGCCGTCCCGGTTTTTGTCACCCCGAAGGATTTCCTCTACAAGATCTCCATGCTCCAGATATTCCTAATCCTCGTGGGCCTTGCCCTGGTGATAAAGGAGCTTGTCGCCGTGGGAAGTCACGTGGGCGTCGGCTTGATTTTTTGCCTTGTGGGGTTCGCAGTTGGGCTCTTCAGTTCCGGGGCAAAACTCAAAAGCCTCGCTGCCTAACTGCTGCTCTCTCGCAGGTCAAACGACAACTCATCAAACCATCTTTGACAGAGCACTACACTGATTTCTCCCGTAAGGGATACTGCGTATTCTTGTCCTTTGTGGTGGATTTGCTTTTTTCGCCGGACTTTGACTCCTTGCTTTCGCTCTTCTTGGTCTTTGTCTCTTTTTTGGTGGTCTGTTTCTCTCTGCTTTTCTTTTCGCTTTCGGCACCCTTTTTGTAGCTTTCGCTCCTGTAATCGGTCTGGTAGAACCCTGTGCCCTTGAAGATTATCCCCGCTCCGGTGCCGATGAGCCGTTTGACCTTTCTCTTTCCGCACTTCGGACAACTTCGCACCGGCTTGGCCGTTATGCTCTGGAACCGCTCGAACCGGCATCCACAGCCCTGGCAGATATATTCGTAGGTCGGCATAGCGGTCACTCCATCCCGGTTCTCTCGTCTTCATCTACCGCTTCGCATTCATCGGTCGTCTGCTCTTGCTGCGGCTGTTCGGATGTTATCTTATTGACAATCACCTTGCTCGGCCGAATCACGCGGCCGTTGAGCTTATAGCCCTTCTGAAACTCTTCAAGCACGATGTTCTCTTCTTGTCCGGGCACGCTTTTCTGCATCATCGCTTCATGCAGGGCAGGGTTGAAGCTCTCGCCGACCGCGTTTATCTGTTCGACCTCGTGCGATTTGAGGATGTCAAGCATTTGGTCGTAAATAATCCGGATGCCCTTGACGAGCACATCCACACCCTCGGCCGAGTGCGCGCTCGCCACGGTATGCTCGAAATTATCCAGAGTAGGCAGAAGCGATCTTATAACTCTTTCCTTCTGGTACCCGACACTATCGGCGATTTGCTTGGGGACCCGTTTTTGGAAGTTCGCGTAGTCCGCGCTGACCCGCTGCAGCTTATCGAGAAGCTCGTCTTTTTCCTTTTGAAGGTTCTCTACTGTCTCGCGCAGCTCTTCGAGTTCCACCTGCATTGCTTTGGAGTCTTTCTGCTCTTCTGTTTTTTTCTTTCTGGGCTTCATCGCATACTATCGAAATGCTTTTTCAGTTTCTCGAAGAATGTCTTGGCTCTCGGAGAAACGCGTTTGTTCTCCGTCTTGGCGAATTCTCGCAGCAGCTCTTCTTGTTGTTCGTTGAGCCTCCTCGGCGTTTCCACAACGATTTGCACAAGCTGGTCGCCGGTTCGCCCCGTTCGCAGACCCGGCAGCCCCTTGCCCTTTATTCGAAAAACGCTTCCGTATTGCGTCCCCGCAGGGACCTTCAGCCGTTGTGTGCTGTTCAAGCTCGGAACGTCGATAGTCGCGCCCAATGCAGCCTGAGTAAAGCTTATAGGCACCAGGGCAATCAGGTTGTTCCCATCGCGTTCTAGGAATTCGTGCTGTTCTATTCTCACGTAGCAGTACAAATCGCCTCTCGGTCCGCCGCCTCGCCCCGGCTCACCCTCGCTGGCGACCCGTATCCCCTGACCTTCGTGCACGCCCGGCGGAATCTTGATGCTGACCGTCCTTTTCTTGGGAACGCGCCCCGTGCCTCTGCATTTCTTACAGGGGTTGGTGATAATGTGCCCGCTGCCCCTGCACTGCTGGCAGGTCGATACCATTTGGAAGAAGCCGCCCCCCCGGACGACCTGGCCTCTTCCGCCGCAGGCCGGACACTTGTCCGGCATCTTGCCTTTCGCGCAGCCGTTGCCGTTGCACTCCGGGCATATATCCTGGCGTGTAAACTCGATAGTCTTCTCGGCCCCGTCTGCAACGTCGTTAAGCGTCAGGTCCACCGACGTCTCCAGGTCATATCCCCTCGCAGGTCCCGTTCGACCCGTCTTTCTTCGCCCCCTCCCGAACAGGTCTTCAAAGCCGCCGAAGCCGCCGAGGATGTCCTCGAATATGCTGCCGATGTCCTGCCATCGCATATGCCTGTAGTCGCGCATACCCATCCCGCGGAGGCCCTCGTGGCCAAACTGGTCGTAACGCTGGCGCTTCTCCGTGTCGCTGAGGACCTCGTAAGCCTCGGCGCACTCCTTGAACTTCGCCTCGGCCTCCTTATCATCCGGGTTCTTGTCCGGGTGATACTTCATCGCCATACGCCTGTACGCCCGCTTGATGTCATCCGCCGAGGCGCCCTTGCCTACACCCAGAACCTCATAATAATCCCGCTTAGCCATACTCTCGTATCTCGTCGTCCGTATCGCGTATTGCGTATCGCGTCAGAGTTTTTTAATTAGATTCGAGGTCATCCGACAAATGTGGTCCAACTTCTCAAGCAATTCGGCCTCCGTGTCTTGTCTCATATACTTGAGCTCTTTTGCTATCGTTATCTGCGTCTCCAGTTCGGCGCAGCTTCCCAACGACACATACAAAAACTGCCTGTACTCCTTGTTATGGTATCGCCTGAAACCTTCTGCAACATCAGAAGGTATGGAAATTGCCGACCGTCTCATCTGGCTGACCAGCCCGTAGATCTCCTGTTTCGGAAACTCCTCCGTCGATCTATATATATCCTTAACTAACTCAATAGCTTTTTTCCAGATGTCCAGGTCCCTGTACCTTTTTATTCCCATATTCCCTATCTCCCGTCGCAACACGCAACACGCAATACGCAATACGCAATACACAATACGCAATACGCAATACGCGATACGCAATACGAACTTATCTCACCGATCCTGCTATCGGCTCTTCGTCCTTGTCTTCGTCCTTGAGCTCGGTTACGAGCACGTTCGTAGTCAGCATCAGCCCGGCCACGGAGGCTGCCATCTCCAGCGCGGTCCTGGCGACCTTCGCAGGATCGATAATTCCGGCCTTGAACATATCGACAAACTCACCGGTATTGGCATCATAGCCGATATTCTTCTTCTTAGCCAGCTTTTCCAGAAGCTGAGCGACAACAACGTCACCCGGCTCGCCGGAATTATCCACGATTTGCATCGTCGGCGCCTTAAGCGCATTGGTTACGATATCAAAGCCGATCTTCTCGTCGCCCCTGACCTTCGCTCTGGCCTTTTGCACCTCAGCGATGGCACGCAGGAAAACAACGCCGCCGCCGGCGACAACGCCTTCTTGTGCTGCTGCTCTGGTGGCGTGAAGCGCGTCCTGCAACAGGTCCTTGCGCTCCTTCATTTCCGTTTCGGTTGCCGCGCCGGCGTTAATGACCGCAACTCCGCCGGTCAGCTTCGCCAGACGCTCCTGCAGCTTTTCGCGGTCGTAGTCGCTCGTGCTCTTTTCGATTTGCCCGCGGATTTGATCGCATCGGGCGGTAACATCTTTCTTCTTGCCGGCCCCTTCGATTATCGTTGTCGCGTCCTTATCGACAACGATCTTCTTGGCCTGACCTAATTGGGAGAGCTCGAGGCTCTCGATCTTGATACCCAGATCCTCAGTAATCACCTGTCCGCCGGTCGCGATGCCTAAATCGCCCAACATCGCCTTTCTGCGGTCCCCGAAGCCGGGAGCCTTGACCGCACAAATCTTCAGCACGCCCTGCAGACGGTTAATAACCATCGCCGCCAACGCCTCACCCTCGACGTCTTCGGCCACAACCAGCAGGGGCCGGCCGACCCGTGCGACCTTTTCGAGCAGTGGAATAATCTCCCGAACGTTCGATATCTTCTTCTCGTGTAGAAGGATATAGGCCTCTTCGAGGACCGATTCGAGAGTATTGGGGTCGGTCATAAAGTAGGGCGATATGTAACCTTTCTCGAACTGCATGCCCTCGACAACGTCCAGCTCGCTTTCCATCGCCTTGCCTTCTTCGACCTCGATAACGCCCTCTGTCCCGACGCTGTCGAAGGCCTCGGCTAAGATATCGCCGACCTTCGGGTCGTTGTTGGCGCTGATCGTAGCCACCTTCGCAATGTCATCGTGACCCTTGACCGGGACGCTTACCGACTGGATGAAATCGGCGGCGACTTTGGCGGCCTTGTTGATACCCCGCTGAATCGCCATCGGGTTGGCGCCCGCCGTTACGTGCCTCAGGCCCTCGGCATATATCGCCTCGGCAAGCACCGTTGATGTCGTCGTGCCGTCACCGACAACGTCGGAGGTCTTGCTCGCCACCTCGTTGACCATCTTGGCGCCCATATTTTTGAACGGTTCGGGCAGCTCGATCTCCTTGCTCACCGAGACGCCGTCTTTCGTAACCTTCGGAGAGCCCCAGCTCTTGTGCAGGATAACGTTTCTGCCGGTCGGACCCAACGTAACTTTCACCGCCTTGGCCAATTGGCTCAGGCCCTCTTTGAGCTGCGCTCGCGCTGTATCGTCAAACATTAATTGTTTTGCCATTTCTCGTCACCTCGTATTATGCACTATAATCTTCTCGTGATTTTCTTCGTGCCTGATTCTACTTCTCCACGATTCCCAGAACGTCGCTTTCCCTGAGAATTACGTATTGTTCGTTGTCGATTTCGATCTCGCTGCCGATGTACTTGGCGTAGATCACTTTGTCGTTCTTCTTCACCGACATCTTGGCGCGTTTGCCGTCGTCGAGCAGCTTGCCCGGGCCGATGGCGATTACCTTGCCGATCTGAGGCTTTTCCTTCGCGCTGTCCGGCAGAATAATTCCGCCCGTCGTCTTCTCTTCCGCCTCCGATTGCTTGATAACAATTCTATCATCCAGGGGTCTAAGTCTAAGTTTCATAGCTCACTCCTTTATTTCTCCTGATAATACTCTTGTTGACTTTTGACTTCATACCTTTTTCCACACCTCTTGTGTGGCTTGTCCTCACTTTGCCGGAACAAGCCGTACCGACTTTAGATTCATTACCGCACCTCCGGGCTTTGTCTTGGGCTTGACTGTCAGCAAATACGTCCCCGACTTGCTTATCTTGATGCTGCCGAGCTTGTCGCTAACAAAATTGGCCCAGCCGCCCGTCTCGCGGACCTTGCCTGTAACTTCCTGGTCCGCCGCCGAAACCGCGTACTCGCTGCCGCCGAAGCCCGCCGCACACGCGAATGTGATTTCGACATTGAACGTCCCGGGCTTTTCTATCTCCAGGCTCCACGCTACATAATCGGACGGGTTCGTCCAGTAGCCGATATTGTCCTTGCCGCCGCCGGACTCGTACCTCGCAGTCTCCCCGTGAACCACCGCATTGGCTGCCCGCAGGTCAAACGACCCATCTTTGCTCGCTCGGCAGGGCCCGGCCATCGCAGGCTCACCCTCGATTTCCAGAACGATCACGCTATTGATAGGATCCGGCGCCGCCTTAGGTACCGTAATCTCAACCGCAAGACCGCTGTCACCGAGCACTGTGGACACCAGCAGACCGGTGCGCTTCTTGTCGGCCAACCGGTAAGCCCACTCGACCTTGCTCTTGAGGCCCTGCACTTGCAGGCTGCCGTCGCTCGGCCAGTCGAAAACGTGAAGATACAGCTTGCCGGCTTTCGCCGTGCATCGTCCCCACGGGACTTTCCCGATTGGGCTGGCCGTTGTGCCGTAAATACTCTCACCGTTGACCTTCATCCACTCGCCAATAGCGGCCAAACGTTCAGCACTGGGGCCGGGGATAAGTCCCTCGGCTGTCGGTCCGACGTTCAGCAGGAAATTGCCGCCCTTGCTCGCGATATCCGCCAGCTTCCGAAGCAGGTCCTCCGGCGATTTCCAGTTGTCGTCGTAGGATTTGTAGCCCCAGGTGTTGTTCATCGTCATACACGATTCCCAATCGACGCCAGGCAGACCCTTCGCCGGTATCTGCTGCTCGGGAGTGCCGAAGTCGCCTGCGTATTCCTGGTCGTCCCTATTGAGGCCTTCCATTCCTTTGCGGCCCTTGCCGACACGGTTGTTGATAATGATGTCTGGCTGAAGGCCGCGAACGTAATTATACAGGTCTTTGCCCTGCGGCTCGGTCCAGTCTCTTATCCATTCGCCGTCGAACCACAGCACCCCAAGAGGTCCGTAGTTTGTTATCAGCTCCTTGAGCTGCGGTTTCATATAATCTTCCGCGTATCGCTTGAAATTGGGATTCGAGCGACCGCCGTCGTTATAGTTCGGATAGAAAGGCGCCTGGGCGTCAGGGTGATGCCAGTCCATTATCGAGTGATAGAAGCAAAGCCGGATGCCCTGTCTCTTGCACGCCGTCGAAAGCTCCGCGAGTATGTCACGCTTGAAAGGCGAAGCATCAATAATATCGTAATTCGTGACCTTCGAGTCCCACAGGCAAAAGCCGTCGTGGTGCTTGGATGTGATAACGATGTATTTCATCCCGGCGTTCTTGGCGATGCTCACCCACTCGTTGGCGTTGAAATTCACCGGGTTGAACCGCCCGGCGAGCTTCTCATATTCGGCGACCGGAATATCCGCCCGCTCCATAATCCACTCGCCAATGCCCCCGATCCTCTTGCCCTTCCATTCGCCGGCCGGCACTGCGTACAGGCCCCAGTGAATGAACATCCCGAATCGCGCCTCGCGCCACCACTCCATCCGCTCATCCTTGCCCACCTGCTCAACTGACTCGGCACGCGGTGATTGCGCCCGCGCGCTTTTGCAGCCTAACCAGAACAGGACAAATACCAGCACAGCAGCAAACGCAGCCAGAACTGCATACGTCCGTAGCCACAAATAGCTACGCACCAAGATTCGTCCCTTATCCATTTTCGTCCTCACTGACTGATTGTCTCGCAGAACAATATCTTAAGCTTCAGTGCTGCGGTTTCGCCAATCCTACATACCCATTCCCATACCGCCGCCCATTCCGCCCATTCCGCCCATGCCGGGATCCATTCCACCGGGGCCGCCGGGGGGCATCGCGTCCTTTTCCTGGGGCTTTTCGGTGACTAAGCAATCCGTCGTCAGCAGCAGACCGGCAATGCTTACAGCGTTCTGCAGGGCGATTCTCGTTACCTTAGCCGGGTCGATAATTCCGGCCTCGAGCAAATCTTCGTACTTGTCGGCATCGGCGTTGTAGCCGAAGCCGCTTTTACCTTCGGCGACCTTGTTGACAACGAGATTTGGCGTCGCTCCGGCGTTGTACGCGATATAGTAGCAGGGCATCTTAAGCGACTTGGCCAGGATGTCGGCGCCGGTCTTTTCATCGCCTTTGAGTTTCAGTTTCCCGACCGCATCGATACACCGGATCAGAGCAACGCCGCCGCCGGGCAAGATACCTTCCTCGATTGCCGCTCTGGTGGCGTGCAGCGCATCCTCGATGCGGGCCTTGCGTTCCTTCATTTCCACCTCACTGGCAGCACCGACGTTGACTTGAGCGACGCCGCCGGTCAGCTTCGCCAGGCGCTCCTGGAGTTTCTCGCGGTCGTAATCGCTGGTTGTAATCTCGATTTCGTCCTTGATTTGGCTGGACCTGCCGGCGATAGCCTCTTGGCCTCCGGCGCCTTCGATGATGATGGTATTGTCGTTGTCGATAGTAATCTTTTTGGCCTGGCCGA
>JAGMDR010000391.1 GCA_023128595.1 Planctomycetota bacterium
CTCGCAATGACATAAAACGGCACATTTGGCCCGTGAACGGTTACGATTTTTTTTCAAATTTTGGCCAAGTTAGGCAAGAAAAGCCACGCACGAGCTCGCAAACATCCGTAAAATGGCTTGGAATCGAACAAAAATTTCGGTTATTATAGGAGTCAGAACACGCAAGGTGTGGTTGTGCCGAGGTGATTTGAGAAATGTGTTCCAAGACAGTCGACTGCGACTTTGTGGCTAAAGAACATTGAATCCAAGGGAGATGCGATCATGAACCGAACCATTCCACTAATAGCGATAGTGATAGTGATTCTTTCTCTAACGACACCTGATGCTAAAGCCGAGCAAAAGGTCTTTCGCATCGGTATGATTGGCCTTGATACTTCGCATGTCATCGCCTTCACCAATCTTATCAACGACCCCGAAAAGAATTACGGTTGCAGGGTTGTTGTGGGCTATCCAGGCGGCTCACCCGATGTCCCATCTTCAATTAACCGCGTAGCCGGATACACAAAGCAACTGCGCGAACAGTTCGGCGTGGAAATTGTGGACAGCATTGAAGAATTGTGTAATAAGGTTGACGGTGTACTGCTGGAGAGTGTTGATGGTCGGCCACATCTTGAGCAAGCCAGACCCGTGATCGCAGCAAAGAAGCCTGTATTTATCGACAAACCGATGGCAGGTAATCTGGCAGATGTGATCGAGATATTCCGACTCACCAAGGAAAACAACGTGCCATGTTGGTCGAGTTCTTCTTTGCGCTTCGGTCCGGGTATTGCCGGCATGCGCAACAGCGAAAAAGTCGGTGACGTGCTCGGCTGCGCCGCTTTCAGCCCATGCAGCCTTGAAGAGCATCACCCCGACCTCTATTGGTATGGCGTGCATGGCGTCGAGATTCTTTTCACCATCATGGGTCCCGGTTGTGAGTCTGTCCGGCGCGTCCAGACCAAAGACACGGAATTCGTTGTTGGCACCTGGAAGGATGGCCGAATCGGCACGTACCGGGGACTGCGAAAGGGCAAGAGAGACTACGGTGCTCTCGTGTACGGCACAAAAGGCATAGCTCAGAGTGGCAGATATGAAGGCTATGGTTATTTGATAGACGAAGTAATTAATTTCTTCAAAACAGGCAAAGTTCCCGTCCCGCCGGAAGAGACAATCGAAATGTTCGCCTTTATGTCCGCCGCCGATGAATCGAAAGCTTGCGGCGGCGCCGAAGTCCCTATTGCATCGGTAATCGAGAAAGCTAAAAAGCATAATGAGCTTCGCCGCTCGCGCAAAGACCTGTCACAACGGTAGTCTTGAGTTTTTGAAGAAGCGAGGGGTTTTGTGCGCGCACGGAAAGGACCTTTAACAATGAGCACTTGCCAAAAAACAATCCTGTTGTTCGTTGTATTATCGT
Organism: Planctomycetota bacterium; assembly: GCA_023128595.1. Lineage (GTDB taxonomy): Bacteria > Planctomycetota > Phycisphaerae > Sedimentisphaerales > Anaerobacaceae > DAOVRL01. The sequence continues at coordinate 1,394 of JAGMDR010000391.1, forward strand.
TATGCCGTTGCTGTGAAGGGACATCGGCCAACCTCGTCGCTAACGGCGGCTTTGAAGAGACCAAGCAGGGCCAAGCCTCGGGCTGGATGGAATTGTGGACGAGAGAGGCCCACTGTGGCCAAGCCACTTTGGACAAGCAAGTCTCGCACGGTGGAGATTATTCCGCTCGCATCGAGCACCGCGGCGCGGAGGATTGGAGTTTCAATTCTGAGAAGCGCCTTGATGTCAAGCCGGGCGACCTTTTTACACTTCAAGCGTGGGTGAAGATCGAGGGCACAGGCAGCATCACAATTGGCGTGATAACTTACGATGAAAAAGGTAAGGCCCTTGAGTGGACTTTCGGCGGACGCACAACGACAGGTCCCTGTAACTGGCATCTTCTCCGCTCCAGGTTTGTGATTCCTCGCAATGTCGTCAAAATTCATCCCCGCCTAATCGGATATCGGCCCGCTACCGTCTGGCTGGATGATTTCTCGCTGGTGAAAGAGGGGAACGTAATGCAAATGCGTCCCAAAGATATGCCGGAGACGCTCTCTATCAGCAACGCTACGATCTCGCTCAAGCTTCATACCGCCGATGCAACGCTGTCGGTAACCGACAAGCGCACAGGCCGGAGCTGGCGACAACAATCCTTAGTTGAAGGTACAATACTCCGTGGCACAAAAGTCGCAGATCGTATCGAGATGACTTTGCTTCATGCGCCGTCTGCAATGGATGTACAAGCGGTTCTTCAGCTCGAGCTGGACCATCCTGAGCTCACCGTCACGCTTTCAGCCGAGGGCGACCTCGGACGACCTCTCCGGTTTCCGAATCCGTTTGTGACGGATCGCGGCACATATCTGGTCGTGCCGATGAACGAAGGGATTTCCTACCCGGTTGAGGATAAGACGATCAGTCCGATGAGGCTCGTTGCGTATGGAGGACACGGAATCTGCATGGCCTTCTGGGGCGTAACAGACGGCGGGCAAGGGCACATGGCCATTATCGAGACGCCCGATGACGCTGCGGTTCGCATACAGCGGATTGATGGCAAGCTCTGCATCTCGCCTGAGTTTGAGCCGCAACATGGGCGCTTCGGCTATGCCCGGCGACTTCGCTACGTTTTCTTCGATAAGGGCGGACACGTCGCCATTTGCAAACGGTATCGCTCCTACGCTCAAAAGGCAGGTCTATTAAAAACGCTGGAGCAGAAGCGCAAAGAAAATCCGAACGTAGATTTACTCATCGGAGCAGTAAACGCCTGGTGCTGGGAGAGAGACGCTCTTGCTATTGTTCGCCAGATGAAGTCTGCCGGCATAGAGCGAATCTTGTGGAGCCATCGTCGGCCTCCGGAAGTCGTCAAGGCGATGAACGAGATGGGTGGAATCCTAACAAGTCGCTACGACATCTATCAGGACCTGATGGATACGAACATCGTCAAAGAGAAACTTCGTGGCCTGCATCCCGACTGGACCCAAGCCGGATGGCCGAACGACATTATGCTCGATGAAAAGGGGGACTGGCGCAAGGGCTGGCGCGTTAGGGGTAAAGACGGCAATATGTATCCATGTGGTGTGCTGTGCGACAAGCAGGCACTCAAATATGCCAAACAGCGTGTGCCTAACGAGCTAAAGACACACCCTTATCGCTGTCGTTTCATAGACACAACAACGGCCTCCCCATGGCGTGAATGTTACCACCCTGACCATCCGATGACTCGCGGCGACAGCCGACACTGGAAGATGGAATTGCTTCGGTACATGTCCGAGGAGATGAAGCTGGTAACAGGCAGCGAAACGGGACACGACGCAGCCGTGCCGTACGTTCACTACTTCGAAGGCATGTTAAGTCTCGGCCCATATCGGGTACCGCAAGCCGGGCGAAACATGATCAAGGTTTGGGACGAGGTCCCGGAGCGTGTGGCCAAGTTTCAGGTAGGACACAAGTACCGATTGCCTCTCTGGGAGCTTGTCTATCACGACTGTGTAGTGGCGCAGTGGTACTGGGGTGACTATAATAACAAGCTGCCTGCGCTGTGGGACAAGCGAGACCTTTTCAACATTCTCTACGGCACGCCACCAATGTTCATGTTCAACCGCCAAATATGGACGAAGAACAAAGCTCGCTTTGCCGAGAGCTACAAGAATGTATGTCCCGTAGCCCGTGCCGTGGGCTACGCCGAGATGACCGACCACCGCTTGCTCACACCTGACAGGAACGTTCAGCAAACGGTGTTCTCCAACGGCATCACCGTTACGGTCAACTTTGGCGACAAACCCTACCGCTTGCCGGACGGCAAACAGGTCAAACCCATGGACTACCATGTTTCCGGTATGTAATACCAATTCTACTTATTGATTGCCGATTGCCTGAGCCTGTCATTGCGAGTCCGCCATAGGTCCGCCTACGACGGATGGCGATCTCAAATCTGCGGACGACTGAGATTGCTTCGGTCGCTTCGCTCCCTCGCAATGACAATGACAGATAACATGTTGTCAGAACCTTACCGTGAGTCGTCTCTTCTTATCAGGAGTAAGGGATTTGACGCCGCTGAGTGTTTTCATTCTGCTGGTACCTTGCTCGCCGACATTGACTGTGTATCTGCCCTTCTTGAAGACCTTCGGCCTGTACGAACTTCCGTTGATACGAAGAGTGTAGAGAATCTCATCCGTTGATTCGTCAATTACCTGCACGACGGGGTTGGTCATACCACTGACTTCGATGGTTGGCAAATAGGCGACGGCCTCGCGACCATAGTTGTCCTGCTGCTTGATCGTCCTCGGCCAGCCGGAATACTGCTTAGTACCTGGATCTGCAATATCTATCTTTCTCGGCCAGCATTCGACGGTGATTTCTCTGGTCTTTTTGTTGAATCTGACGACTCCGAAGCCGGCCGCTCTGGTTGTTAGCTTGTCGTGGTTCTCCTCGGGAGTGGGGTTGGCAACAGCCAGCATAGTGATCTTGTTCCCGAAGCCGTCAAGGAATTCTCCCGTGTATTCGGGCATTCCTGGCTCGCGGTTCTTACCCGGCTCCAGAGGCACCCACCAGCGCAAGTAAAGATTGGCGATAGACGGCACACAAAGAGAATACCCCGCATCGTTCCAGTTGTCGATCCCGTGGTGGATAATCGTGCCGAGGTGCTGGTCACCGGCGATCATAAATGCGAATCCCTTACGAATCTCCCTCAGAGCCTTGTTTCTGCCTGTCTGTGGCCAGCCGTTGGAATCCAGGTCGGCGAACAGACGGTTCCCTCGCCTGCCATGCAGGTGCGCACCACCACAGAAGACGGTTTGAGAGAGCACAGACTTCATATCGCAGTCATGCCAGTCGGCTGCCCACGCTCTGAGAAATTTAAGCTGCCGCTCTCCCAGCAATTTGGCGCCGGGCACATCCACACTCTTTGGATCGTAATCAGCGTTCGTAATGTGGTCGGGCCGTGGCCCCTGCTGGGGGACAAGACCCTGCGGTCCCGACTTGAACTTCCGATCCTCAATGATAGCAAAGCTCACTCGCCCCACCGTCAAAGAAGTGTAGTATACCCCGATACCACGCTTTACCGGAGTTGGATCATAGGGATCAGGCAGATGGCTCGTCTGTGCCCGCTCAACCTCTTTGACGTACTCGACGGGAGCAGCGTATCCACCGTCATGACCGGCACGAGTGTGCGATACTCTCCCCCCGGCGCCCCACAGATTGCCCTGCCCCACATCATGGTCGTCCGGTATCGTGACCGTTGGGATATTGCGAATTATATCCCCAAAATCTCTGCCGAATTTAAGCCAGTAGGCGTAATGCTTGTGATGGTCATAGACCTGGTCTCCGGAGAAAAACAGAAGGTCGGGCTTCAGCTTCTTGATGTTCGCCACGATGTCAGCTTTGGATATGTCCCCGCCGTGCCCCGGATAGATCGAGTTGCCCGTAAACGCGGCCACGACTATCGTGTCTTTATCCACCGGGTCTCTGCGGATCCTACCGGTATAATAGGCGTTCCGACCGTGAGCGAGCCGGTACTCAATGTTTCTTGTGGAGTCCCAGTTCTCAACGCGAAAAGGCGCCGTCCAGCCCTTCGCAATTATCGGCGCTTCGGCTACTTGCTTCCACTTTCCGTCTTCCTTGACTTCGAGGCGGACTTTTCTGTCCTCATCTTGCTTCAGCGGGTACAATTGGGCCGTCATCTTCAAGATGTTGTTCTGCACTGTGTACAGGGCAAAGCAAATAACCTTATCTCTGGACACTTCCGGGATCTTTAAGGCCTGAGCTGTGGCGGTGCTCAATGGCAGAACGGTTGCCAGTAATGCGAGAAGCAGCTTTGCGTTCGTCAGCTTCATATTTACTCCCTTTCTTGGTCTAATGTTAGCGTCTCCCTTTAACATTGGTGACAAAAAAGCATAACGTTACATGTTGAATTGATTCCATCATGTCTGCTCAAAGCTATCATCAATCGCACTGTATGTCAATGTCGTATTGAACAAACAGAGGTGCCTGGTTGTCCGGTTTCCTAACCGGGACAAGCCGGAACTCAAAAGATATGTGTCTCGTTGCAGATACGGCAAAGACACATTACAACAGCAGCAAACTTGCCGCCATTACAAACATCCCTGAGACGATGCCTGCGATCACCAAATGTCCGTGGCCGTAACGGTGGGCCATGGGCAGCAGTTCGTCTAAGGAAATATAAATCATCACTCCCGCAATAAACGCCAATATGCCTGCAAGAACAGCCGGCGTCAAAAATGGACGCAATAGTAAATAGCCGACAATAGCTCCTACCGGTTCGGATAGACCTGAAAGAAACGAATAAAAGAATGCTTTCTTCTTATTCCCAGTCGCGTAATAAATGGGCACCGATACCGCGATTCCCTCCGGAATGTTGTGAATAGCAATCGCGATGGCGATGAATAAACCCAGCCTTATGTCACCAAGCGCCGATGCAAATGTGGCTAAGCCTTCGGGAAAGTTATGAATTGCGATAGCAAATGCGGTTAGCAGGCCGGTCCTCATTAGGTGGCTTTGTTCACGGGGGGCTGTGGGTTCATCGAGGCCCTCGAAGTTGTGCGGATTTTCCGGTTCCGGCACCAACAGGTTTATTAGCGCGATGGCGCCGATACCGATGAAGAAAACGACCAGGCCCCGGAACTCACCGACGGCCTCCATAGCATCCGGCAGAAACTCCATGAACGATATGTAAATCATCACGCCGGCGGATAAACCTAATGAGAAGGATAAATAAACTATCTTTGGTCTTTTGATGAAATAGGCGATAGCACTGCCGATCCCTGTGGAAAGCCCTGCGATGACAGTCAGCACCAAAGCTATGCCCACATTACCTGATACGTCCATAACCAGCTCCCGTCAAACCACAAGCAAATGCGAATTTAGCCCTGCCCCAAATATGTTAGCAGTGCCGGTCGCTTTTGGCAAATTCATCTTTCGAGCCGAACAGCGAGGTCGCATTTTGTTCTTTCCTGGCCGGGCAGCTTTTGGTAAAAGTTATATCCGTCTATGATCGAAAATATATGGTAACGAAAGAGCAAAACTTCGTAGCGATACCCTACTATGCCTGGGCACACCGTGGCCCCGGCGAGATGGCAGTGTGGCTGACTAAATCACCTTAAAGGACAGAGCAAATGAAAAGATATCGCCTCCTTGTTACCGGCAGATTGACCTTACCCCAGATCTTTATAGTGGTGTGTCTTTCCGTCAGCGTTGCGCTATCTCTTGCGGCTGCGCAAGGCGATGCGCCTACCCGCCCGAAATCTGACACGTGGTTTGTTGCCCCGAATGGCAACGACACTTGGTCGGGCCGGATGCCCAAGCCCAACGACAATGGTACGGACGGCCCCTTCGCGAAACTTCACGCCGCTTGCAAGGCAGCGCAAAAGCTCGGCACAGAAAAGCCCCGAAGGATTGTGATTCAGCAAGGACGCTATTTCTGTGATGAGCCGCTTGTACTGACCCACAAGGATGCAGGGCTGACGATTGAATCAGCGCCCGGAGCAAAGGGTGTTCTTTACGGCGGCAGGAAGGTTACGGGCTGGAAAAAGGACGGCGAGAAGTTCTACTCAGTGACGCTGCCGGGCGTGAAAGAGAAAAAGTGGGACTTTCGATGCCTCGTTGTCAATGGCCGATTCTGTCCGCGTGCCCGCCTGCCTGAAAAGGGCTTCTTCCAGCACCTCAGCAGTTTTAATGTTCCCTGGATGACCAGTACAGGCGGCGGATGGAAACGCAAGCCTACAAGTGAGGAGCTGACCACCTTGAAATACCGCCCGGAAGACCTCGGCCCCTGGCTGGACATCAACAACGCCGAAATTGCTGTCTATCACATGTGGGACGAATCACTGGTTGGTATTTCTGCCATGGATACGGAATCGCATACGGTCACTTTTTCGACTCCATCCGGTCACCCGCCGGGGGCGTTTGGGGTCAAAAAGTATGTCGTCTGGAACGTCCGCGAAGGCATGACGCAGCCGGGTCAGTGGTATCTCGACCGCACGGATGGCAAGCTCGTCTACTGGCCGCTACCTGGAGAGGATATGACCGAAGCAGATGTTGTCGCCCCAACCATCGAAACCATTATTCAGATTAGGGGCACTAAGGCAGACCCGGCCAGGGACATAACCGTTCGTGGCCTGACGCTTTCCGTGACGACTACGCCTCTGAAGCCCGGAGGGTTCGGTGCGGGGAGATTCGAAGGAGCGGTCTCTCTCGTCTCCACTGAGAACTGCCGCCTTGTCAATCTGGAAATCGTCAATGTCGGTGGCCAGGGAATAAAGGCTTCGGGCCAAGGCCTGCACATCGAAAGATGTCACGTCCACCACACCGGCGCATGCGGTATCAGGTGCCGTGGGACCGAAGCGGTCGTTAGCGACAATCACATCCATGACATCGGCCTTACATACCCCAGCGCCATCGCTCTGCAGGGCGGCGGCAAGGACTGTCTGCTGAGCCATAACGAAATTCACGATTGTCCGTACACCGCTATCAATTGCGGCGGCGAAAGGAACCGAATCGAGCACAATCATATTTATCGGGCTATGCGGGAGCTGCACGACGGCGGCGGTATCTACTGCTTTGCGGGCAGGGACCTTGTGCTGCGGGGCAATTTTATTCGAGATATCATCGACACCGGCGGCTATGGGGCGTCAGCTTACTATCTTGACGAGAGAAGTGAGAACTGCCTGGTCGAGGGCAATCTGTCGGTCGGCGTTGTTCGGCCGTCGCACAACCACATGGCCAAGAATAACACCATCCGTAACAATGTTTTTATCAGTGACGGAGAT
>JAGMDR010000392.1 GCA_023128595.1 Planctomycetota bacterium
CCTTGGCAACAGTGCGATTGTACACCTCGTCGAGATTGTCGCTGAAGTACACATCGTGCGAAACCGCAGTATCGCCCGGCTCCCAGCCGAGAAACATATAAGTGTCGGTAATTGCCGCAGCATGGCCTGGGCCAGGCAGCCAGGCCTTTGCGCGCTCAGGCTCAGGGAGCATATAATGAACGGCGTTTAGGAACATTCTTTCGCCCTGGGCAGTGAGGTTGTACCGACCGTCTACGTCGTTTTCACCGGCGGCGAAGAACATGCGCGGAGCGCCAGCGTACTGGCCCGCACCGGGGAAGAACTCTTGGCCCGTCTGCCATTCAATAATCCAGACCCGGTCGTTGTTTGATCGCTTGGCAATCAGCGTACCATTGCCGGGATCGGTGAAGTTCGGAAAGCTAGTGTTATTAGTAACGATGTCAACCTGGTTGCTGGCATTGAGCGCCACACCGTTGAATATAAAATGGTCGGGGACTACGGCCTCAAGGGTAACGAGCGCATTGTTGTTGAGCGCGGTGTCCACCCACACCCAGGTGTTGGGCCTGGTGATATGGGCCATAAGCAGGATTAGCGGCGTCTGGAAGCCGTTCCATTCGGTCGGCTCGTCGCCGTCGTCGAACGCACTCCTGTTGTTGTCCCGACTTACGATAATCAGGTCGGCGGCTTCGAGCTCGGCTCTCTCAGCATCGTTGAGGCCCTGCCACTTGCGGTTGAGGTCGTGGTCAACCTCGTAGCCCTGGGCCTCGAGCACGTCCACGAAGCCCTGGTCGGCCGGGACGCCATCAACAGGGTTATTGTTGCGGCGGATCCAGGTGATAGTGGCAGCCTGGGCCGATGAGATCAGCCCAAAGGCCAACACAAAAACTAAATAGATGAGTTTTTTACACATAATAGTCCTCCTTCAAAAAGAAAACCTACCGTTCGAACGGCCAGTGTCGTTCTGAAAAGTCCTCATCACAACCCCGTACCGTGCACAACCAATGCCTCATATCCACGACTCTCGACAATTCTATTTATAGCAAATTAGCCATCTGACTTCAAGTAAAATCTTTCCGGTAAGATTGTGCCTGACAACCGACAACAAGATTTGGCCCGACAAACGCAAAATCGAAGCAATCTCCGATGTCTTGGCCCAGACTATCACAATCGCCGTTAGGGCTTTATGCGGTCTGATACTCTGCGAATGCTCTGGGCTGAGGCTTTTAGGGCAGCTTGTTCTTCTTTTGAAAGTGGGGCAGTTATGATTCGCTCTACGCCGGCTTCGCCAATAATGCAAGGGACGCTGAGGCAAATATTATCGATTTCGTACTCTCCAGTCAGTAGTGAGGAGACGGTTAGCACGCTGTGTTCGTTTCGCAAAATTGCTCCTGAGATGCGGACCAAAGCTAAGCCGATGGCATAATAAGTGGCGCCCTTGTAGTCGATGATGTGGTACGCAGAATCGCGAACCTGTTCGGTCATTTCTTTTTGTTCTTTTCTCCAGGGGCAACGCCTGCAAGTAGCGCAGTATTCTCTAATTGAGACGCCGGCGATATGCGTCATGCTCCAGGCAGCGACTTCGCTGTCTCCGTGCTCGCCAAGGACGTAGGCATGAATGTTTCGCGCATCTATGCCGCAATGTCGGCTTAGCATGTAACGGAACCGGGCACTATCGAGCACAGTTCCTGAGCCGATAACACGCTCACGCGGCCAGCTCAGACTTTCCAGGGCCAACTGCGTCAGGACGTCTACAGGATTTGTTACCATGAGGAGGACAGCGTCAGTGCCATGTTTTTTTATCTGCCCGGCAATAGAACGAATTATGTTGGCGTTTCGCCCAATCAGCTCGGTCCGGGACTGACCTGGCGTCTGTTTTGCACCGGCTGTAACGACAATCAAGTTTGCTTCGGCACAGTCAGAATAATCGCCGGAGCGAATCTTCACAGGCGGGATGAACGGCAGGCCGTGTGAAAGGTCCATAATCTCGCCTTCAACTCGTGTCTGGTCGGCGTCAATCAGGACAATTTCTGTGGCGAGGCCTGTATGTATCAACGCATAAACATATGTGGTTCCAACGGAACCGGCTCCTATTACGACTACTTTTCGGTCTCGCTTGGGCACTTTCCTGTCTCCTACCCTTCGTAAAACTTGGTCCGTGAAGTTATTTGGCCTTTTTTGCTTCCAGAAAGGCCTCCAATATGGCAGCGGCGGCGACGGCATCGAGGCGTTTCTTTTTTTTGCCTCTGGTAAACTTGGCAGGAGCCAGTTTTTGCTCGGCGCTAAAACTGCTCAGACGCTCATCCTGAAAGTGGATGGGAAT